>JAGQRC010000894.1 GCA_020425835.1 Planctomycetota bacterium
CGACCCGCAGCCACGGCGACATGCTGGAACCGTGGCCGGTCTCATTTTCGAGGAGACTCCATGATCAATCCGAGAACTGTCGCGGTCGCCCTGCTGGTGGCGACCTGGCTCACCTGTGGATCCGCCCCCGCTCTGTTCGCGCAGAAGAGCGACGACGGAATGACGCTCGAGGAGCTGAAGAAGGCCCTGGAGAAACAGAAGGCCGAGCAGCAGGACGCGGAGAAGCCAGCGAGCCAGCCGGCGGTGGCGGAGACGTTCGACCGCGCCAACGTCGAACAGTTCGTCGCCCACCTCGACCGGAGGATCGCCCAGATTCCATCCAACACGCGCGCGCCCGGGTTGAACGTCGCGGACCTCCACAAGTTGGTGGACGGTCTCTTCGTCGATCTCGACGATTACCTCCGGAGGTTTCCCAACGACCCGAACCGCGCCCGAATGCTGCACCAGAAGGCTCGGCTGATCGCCATGAACCAGAGCCGATTCGTCGGTTCGCAGAGCGCGGCGCTACAGAAGAAGCTCGGCCGGAACCTGACGGTCGAGGAACTGCTCGCCCTGCGTCGGACCTACCTCGAGCAAGCGCTCTCCTCGTTGGCCGAGGCGGAGACCCTGACCGATGATCCCGCGGTGCTCGTCGAACTCGAGAAGGTCAAGGGTCAGGTCTTCTACTTCGGCGACTACGACGATCAGGCGATCGCCCAGTACGAGAAGATCCTTCGGGACTTCCCGGATGATCCGGATGCGGCGGAGACCCAGACCGCTCTGGTCGGTGCGTACGAAAAAGCGCGGCAGTTCGAGGGCGGTGTGGCGGCGTGCGATGCCTTCCTCGACCGCTACATGAAGTCCGATTTCACGCCCCACATCATCAACTACAAGGGCAAGCTCCTGATCCAGCTCGGCCGGGCGGCCGACGCGGTCGCGCACTTCGAGAAGTATCGAACGCTCATGGAACAGGCCGGGGCCGGCCAGCCGGTCGAGGCGCTCGGTGGTCACCGCTACTCCGCCGAGGTTCGTGCGAGCTTCGTCACCTATCTCGATCGCCTGGATTTCCAGATCGGCTTCTGCAAGTACTCCCTCGGAGATGTCGTCGGCGCGAAGGCGGCCTTCCAGAACAACCTGAAACTCCTTCAGGCGAAGGCCGAGGCCAACACGATCGACCAGGTCGGCCAGGTGTTCATGAGCCGCTCGACGCGCCTGCTCGACACACTCGAGAAACTCCAGGGGAAGCCGGCCCCCGCGTTCGACCTCGGTGAGAATTGGCTCAACGGTCGGCTCGATCTCGAGGCGGAGAAGGGGAACCTGATCTGCCTCTTCTTCAACCCGTACGAGAACCGTCGGTCGGAGGAGTTCGCTCAGGCGATCCAGGCGTTCTACCGGGATCGGTTCGCGGACGGGTTTCGCGCGGCGTGGATCGCCCTCCCGAAGGGGAGGAAGAACTGGGAGGTGCAGCGCCAGAAGCTCGTCGCCGACGTGCAGAAGCTCGGGGTGACCTATCCGACGGGGCTCGCGGTCACCGAGGTGTGGCCGCCCGAAGTGTACGCCGCCTACAACGTCGCGCCGGGCACGCCGACGATCGTCCTGATCGATCGCGCCGGAAACGTCGCCTGGTACAAGATGGACCCGACCTTCCGCGATTTCGAGATCGCCGGAAAGGTCGCCGAGCGGCTGCTGCACTGAAAGACGCACTCCGGCCGAGAGCCCGAGCTTCCGGAGACCCGCGCGTCCGGCGAACTCGACGTGTCCACGAGTACGCCCGCGTTTCGCCGAACGTCCGGCCTCCGGAATCGGATTGAGGGCTCGAGAGCGGCCTTTCGACCGACGGCCCGTCGCCCCGATTCCCGCCGGGGGGGCGGGTACCGGTCCCCCGCCGAGATCGATAGAATCGGTCGCGGCATCGCCCTCCCGAGTCCGTCGATCCGACCGGCGTCCCTCCGACCGCGTCCCTCCGACGGCGGAGCCAAACGGCCTCTCGCGTTCGTCGTACAGGGCGGGACCACACCTCCTGCTTCTCGTGTCAGCCGAAACGGGCACCGTTCCTGGAGCGCCGGCCCCCCGGGTCGAGGTGCTCGACTCCAGAGGTGTC
>JAGQRC010000895.1 GCA_020425835.1 Planctomycetota bacterium
GACGTCGTCATGTGGAGGACCCGGCCCAGGGTCGCGAGATAGTCGTACTCCCGCTGAGAGAGCACGGCGCGGACGACCGGCGCGTAGTCGTCGAACAGGAAACCGTTGACGATGGTCCGTCCCCCGTTGGCGATGACGATCGCGGCATCGTTCGCGGACGGGAGCGCGGTGAAGCCCGCGAGCGGAACCGCTCCCGGCGCCGGTGAGAGGCGATCGCCGTTGTCGACGAGGAACGATGTGCCGTCGGGCGTGTAGGGCTGGACGTCGAGGTAGAGTCGGCTCTCATCGCGCCAACGCGAGATGCTCTGGGGCTGGTCGAAGCTCGACGTCGCCGCGATACCGAACGTGTCGCGGAGGATCGCTGCGGCGCCCGGTCCGTTCGATCCATCGAGGTCCCAGTAACTCAGGATCGCCTTCCCTCCGGCGGCGACGAACGACGCGAGCGCGTCGGCCAGTTCGACGCTCAGCACCACGTTCTCCTCGACCACTACCGCGAGGTCGAAGTCCCCGCTCTCCAACGCCTGCTGCATCGCAGTCGGATCGTCGAAGATCGTGAACACGTCGTTGACGAACCGCGCGCGGTTCTCGAAGTTCGAGTTCGCCAGCGAGGGCTCGTAGATCGCGACGCGGAGCGCCTCGCCGAAGCGCAGCGTGTTGGCGATCAGCCGCGGCCAGTTCCCTTGGCCGACGCCCACGGGGACCGGTCGACCGTTCAGGTACGACACGCGTTGGCTGAAATCGATCGCCAGCAGTGTGCTGCCGTCCTCGTACGCGCCGATCTCGGTGCCTGCCCAGGGTTCGAGGTCCTGGTGGACGGGGCTCAGGAGATCGCCCTCGACGTAGTCCCAGACGCTGTGACGTTGATCGCCGTCCCACGCGCCCGCTCCCGCGTCGGGGGCCGAGATGTAGGTTGGGACGGGGCAGTACTCGTCCTCGACGATCAGGCCGGAGAGCTGGGTGTGCGTGTAGATGCCGAGCATCACGTGTTTGCCGGTGTCGACGATGGCGGCCAGCCGATCGCCGAACAGGACGGGGTCGGCGTACGCGAACGGCGCCGCGGTGTAGACGGCGTCGTATTCGCCGAGGAGCGCCATCGACGGCGTGCCGGTTCGGGCGTCGAAGTAGTCGACGATCGAGTCCGCACCGAGTTCGGCAGCGATCTCCGCGCGGAGGGTGACGTCGTCACCTCCAGCCGGTGCGAAGAGAACGTGGAAAGGGGAGGCGGCCGGGGCGGCGGTCGCTCCGACGACGATGAGCAGGAGGGCGAGGAGACACTTCATGGGGATTTCCTTTCTCGGAGAACACTCCGAGATCGGAAACACCGAAGGGACGAGCAGTCCGCAGCGATTCGTCGCGAGAATGTCAGCCGGAGTTGAGCCGCTCGAGCGCCAGCCACAGTGCTTGCGTTCCGGCTCGACCGTGACCTTGGGCGCGAACCGCCTCGTAGAGCTGCTTGGCGAGCGCGAGACCGGGGAGCGCGAGATGCATCCGCTCCGCCTCCGAGAGCGCGATCCCCATGTCCTTGATGAAATGCTCGACGAAGAACCCCGGGGCGAAGTCGCCATCGAGGATCCGTGGGGCGAGGTTGTCGAGCGACCAGGAGCCGGCGGCCCCGGTCGCGACCGATCGGAGCACGCGCCGCGGGTCGAGGCCGGCGCGCCGCGCGTAGAGGAGCGCCTCGCAGACCCCGATCATGTTGGTGGCGATCAGGGTCTGGTTGACCATCTTCGTGTGTTGCCCCGAGCCGGCGGGACCCTGGTGCATCACGGTCTTCGCCAGCGGCTCGAAGACGGGGGCGGCGCGCTCGAACTCGGCGGGGTCGCCGCCCACCATGACCGACAGGGTTCCGTTGCGCGCGCCGACGTCGCCGCCGGAGACGGGCGCGTCGAGGACCGAGACGCCTCGGCCGAGCGCCTGCTCCGCGATGCGCCGCGCGAGATCCGGCGAGCTGGTCGTGAAGTCGATCGCGAGCGACGCGGGCTGCTCCGCGGAGAGGAGCCCCCGCTCGCCGAGGTACACCTCCTCCACATCCCGAGGATAGCCGACCATGGTCACCACGAGATCGCATCGGTCGGCGA
>JAGQRC010000896.1 GCA_020425835.1 Planctomycetota bacterium
GAACGCGTCCTCTACGTATGGCGTCTGCGCGATGGCCGACCAAACCACGGGACCCGGGTTGCCGGCTTCGTCCACGGCGACGATTCCGAACGAATAGAACCAGCCCGGCGACAGCCCGGTGACCGAGAACGTCTCGGTCTCCCCGGAGGGAGCGGGCTCGATGCGCACGGAGAGCGCGACGGCATTGTCCCAAGCGCCCGGCAGGTCCGGATCGGGCGGGAACTCCTCGGTGCCCGCGAGGCGGCGGATCCGATAGCTGGCCGCCTGACCGGACGTGCCATCGTCACCGGTCGCGGTCCAGCCCAACCGGCCACTCCACGAGTCGATGATCGACAAACTGACGTCGGTCACCGGGCCGGGCGCGGACTCGTCCGGCGGCGGCGGTGGCGGCGGATCCTCGACGTGAACCTGGGTCCAGGCGACGAGGATGTTCGAGAGCTCGCTCCAGTTGCCCGACAGGTCCCGACTGCGCAGCGCGATCCCGTAGGTTTGGCCCGGATCGAGGTCGGAGATCGTCCAATCGACTTCCTCTCCCGGCTCCCGCGGCTCGGGCGCCGGCGCGATCGTCGCCAGCTCCCAGTTCTGCACGTCCAACGAATCGAGCGCATAGCGCAGCTCGTACTCCACGACCTGCTCCGAACCGACCGCTCCTTCGGGGAAGGTATCGGCGGGAGTGGTCCAGCGCAGCGAGAGGCTCGTCTCGGTCGAGTCGATCACCGCGAGATCCGTCACCGCGAAGGGACCGACCTCGTCGAGCACGACGTCCGTCTCGACGGACAGGAGGTTGGAGAGCCCCGAAGGATTCTCCGCGAGGTCGTAGGCCTGAAGCGCGAAGTAGTACGTCGCACCCGACTCGAGCCCTTCGACTCGCAGCGTCTCCTGGGCACCCGCGCTCTGGGGATCGCCCGTCTCGAGCAGCAACGCCTCTTCCCAGTTGTCCTCAGTCAACGGATCGGACGACATCCGGAGCTCGTAGTGATCGGCCGTTCCCTCGTCGGCATCGTCGCCCGTCGCGGTCCAGGTCAGGGTCGCGAAGTCGATTCCGATCTCGCTGGCCGCGAGGTCGGAGATCGGCGCCGGCGGAGTCTCGTCGCCCTGCGGCGGCGGAGGCGGCGGCTCGTCGAGCGTGGTCACGGACACTTCGTTCGAAGATTCCGACCAGTTGCCGGCCGCATCGCGGGAACGCACGGAGCAGTAGTACGTCGTGGAGGCGGAGAGTCCCTCGATGTGACGGGTCTCGAGATCACCGGGCCCGAGCAGCGACTGCACAGGAATGATCAGGAACGCGCCGTCCTCCGGCACCGGATTCCCGCCCAACGGCGACGTCTGCACGCGGATCTCGTAGACCTCCACCGGAATGTCGCCGTCGGGTCCGTCCCCGGGCGCCGTCCACTCGAGATCGAGCTCGTGCGCCGAGAACGGCGTCCCGCGCAGGTCGACGATGGTCGGAGGCGGCACCGTGTCCGGGCTCGCCGGGGTCGTGACGTCGACCACGTTGGAGAGCGTGCTCGCGTTCCCGCTCTCGTCGATGACCTTGATGCCGAAGAAATAGCGACTCGATTCGTCGAGATTCCGCACCCACATCTCGTGATGGGCGAACGGTCCGCTCGGAGCGGGAACGCCCGCGACGATCGTGGCGTCCGGCCAGTTGTCCTCGTTCAGCAGGAAGTCCGCCATGCGGAGCTCGAACGAGGAGGCGGTGCCCGAGGTTCCATCATCACCCGTCTCCGTCCAGGTGAGGAGGACCTGGTCGAAGTCGGATTCGGGAGCCGCCAGATCGTCCACCGCGGACGGCGGTGTTTCGTCCGGCGGGATCTCCGCCGTCTCGGCGCTGGGAACGTTCGAAAGATCGCTCCAGTTGGGGATCTCGTCGGCCGCCTTGATCGCGAAGTAGTAGAGACGGCTCGCCTGGAGCCCGCCCACGATCATGATCTCGCTCGAACCGGCGGGGTGCGGCGTCGGCTCGGACGGGACGGCATGCGCGTCGTTCCAATTGAACTCGTTGATGGGAGACGTGGAGTAGCGCATGTCGTAGACCGCGGCCTGTCCGGCGCTTCCGTCGTCGCCGGGA
>JAGQRC010000897.1 GCA_020425835.1 Planctomycetota bacterium
CGGGCCTCGGTCAGTCCATCCGAGCAGGCGAAGAGCTGCTGACCGGGCTCGAGTTCGACCACTTCGACGCTCCGGTAGTTCGGCGGATCGGGCACGACTCCGAGCGCGAGATGTGTGGACCGCATCCGTCGAGCGATGGCGCCGGATGCATCCAAGAGCACGAGGTCGGGGAGGCCGCCGTTCCAGACCGTCAACCGGGAGCGCACGCGATCGATCTCGATCAGCGCCGCGGCGCAGAAGAGTCCGGTCGACAGCTGACGGACCAGCTTCTCGTTGATGGCCGATGCGATGTCGCTGACGGAGTGGCCTCGCGCGGCCTGGATCGAGAAGGTCTCGACCACCGGCATCGCGCACACCGCGGCGGGAAGGCCGTGACCGGTCAGGTCACCGAGGAGCGCCATCACGCCGCCGCTGGGGGTCCGCTGGGCCACGATGAGATCCCCGCAGAACTGGTCGAGGCTCTCGACCCGGGAGAACAGTCCGGGGTCCGAGACCTGGGCAGCGCCGGTGATCTTCGCCATCACTCGCTCGGCGATCCGTAGGTCGTTCTCCACCAGCTGGCGCTGGTGACGGAGCTCCTGCGCCTGGTCGCACACCTTGCTGTGCAGGTCGTGGATGCGCTGCAGCGCATGGACCTTCGCCCGCAGCAACATGCGGCTGTAGGGCTTCGACAGGAAGTCGTCGCCCCCGCACTCGAGACAGCGCGCCAGCGCCTTCTCATCCGACAGCGCGGTCAGGAACAGGATCGGCACGAACCGATCCGGCTGTCGCGTGGACTTCAGGTGCTCGGCGACCTGGTAGCCGTCGAGCTCCGGCATCTGGACATCGAGGAGCACCAGCTCGGGATCGACCCGATCGAAGATCTCGAGCGCGATGCGCCCGTTCTCCGCGGTCGTGCACTCGTGCCCCTCGAGCGACAGGAGTCGATCGAGGAGCCTCAGGTTGGCGACATCATCATCGACGATCAATACGCGCATGCTGGAGCCCCGCTCACGCGCGAACGGAGTTGATCGGGAAGAGCATCTGGTAGTTGGCCATCTCCAGGAGTTCGACGACCTGCGGCGCGCAATGGGTCAGCGCGACCCGACCCTGAGCACCCCCGGCGTACTCGCGCAGGACCAGGAGCATGCCCAGGGCTGCGCTGTCCATGTAGTCGACGCCACTGAGGTCGACGATGAACTCGGCTCGAGGATCGTGCGGCTCGTAGGCGGCTCGGAACTCCTGTTGGATGTTGTAGTCGAACCGACCCGAGACCCGGATCTCGACTCGGTCACCCGTCTTGCTACTGGTCACGGTCATGTGGAACTCGCTCTCGAAAGTCCCTCTCTGGAATCGACTCAGAACAACGTGATCTCTCCCTCGGCGTCGGGATCCCGCCGCACCAGATGGTGCGCGGTCACCGGACAGCGACGCATTCGCTCTCGCGTCGCATCGTCCAACGCGCTCGACGGGACGTCGGTGCGCCCCACACCCCGAGCCTGCTCGGTGATCGCCCGGATCTCCTCCACTCGTGTCGCCGCGTGTCGGGAGAGTTCACGGCACAGGTCCTCGAAATGCAGAACGCGCACGATCTCGGCCCGGACCGGCTCGCTCAGGTCCGACCTCGCGGCGATCGCACCGAGCCCGGCGACCGCTTCGTTCACGATACGACCCAACCCCGAGAGCTCGGCTCCGACGAGCTCGAGCTGTTGCTCGAGCCACGGCAGCCAGGCGCTCGTGGCATCGTCGCGCGATGCGTTGTCGATGCTCTCGGTGTCGGACACGTCGCCTCCATGCACGCCCGTCCGCCGCTCCGGAACTCATGTCCCGGCCGCCTCGCACGAGCCGCTATCCGTCGAACAGCTCGACCTCGCCCGCGATGGGCTCGGTCGACAGACCTCTCAGGTAACGTCTCTCCTTCTCGACGATCTCTCGATCCTGTCGCTTCACCTTGCGCACCAGCGCGCGTCCCTCGCGGGGGAAGTAGAGGAGTCGTCTCGGGCTGTGGCCTCCGACGTCCTCGGCCGCCACCGGGATGCCCTCCTCCTCGAGGTAGCGCGTCACGAACTCGGAGTTGGACCGACCGATGTC
>JAGQRC010000898.1 GCA_020425835.1 Planctomycetota bacterium
GTCGGGCTCGCGCGAGCCCAGGCGCCGGCCGTGGGCGGAAACGCCCCGTCGGACGAGCACCTCCGAGCATCGGACGTGCTCCGGGATACGGCAGAAGCGGTCATGTCTACCGCCGCCACCCCCGGAAAGAGCGTCGGACTATCGATGAAAGCCCCCGCGAAATCTAGTGTTCTGACTCTGAAATCCTTGGAATGAGAGGCCGGGTCCTCAGCCCGGCCGGTCCGTCACCACGGGCCCGGCTCGTCGGGTAACTCCTTCGAGGAGAAGCAACAACGCGCAGTCGTTCGTTCGGCGTGCGGTCGTCCGCCCCCCTCCGGCTCCGCTCCGCGGCGCCACTGCGTACAAAGGAGCCTCGTGGCCCATCGGTCCTTGAGTCAGTGTTGCCGAGAACTCGAGCGGCACGGCGAGCTGCGACGAATCCCGATCGAAGTCGACCCTCACTTGGAGATGGCGGAGATCCACCGAAGGGTCCACGACGCCGGAGGGCCCGCCCTCCTGTTCGAGCGGGTTCGAGGGTCCCGCTATCCCGCCGTCAGCAACCTGTTCGGCACCGAGGCGCGTTGTCATCGAATCTTCGCCGGCACGCTCGAGACGGTGAAGGCGATCGTGCGCGCGAAAGCCGATCCTCGGCAAGCGCTCGCGAACGTGGGCGCCTTGCTGAAGACGCTTCCCACGGCACTACGGTCCTACCCGCGTCGCGCTCGGTCCCGTCATCGAACGATCGAGCTCCGAGATCTTCCGATGATCCAGTCGTGGCCCGCCGACGGAGGGCCCTTCATCACGTTGCCACAGGTGTTGACCGAGGAACCCGGTCGATCGGGACCGCTCACCTCCAATGTCGGCATGTATCGGATCCAGCTCGCGGGGAACGACTACGACTTCGGACGGGAAGTCGGTCTCCACTTCCAGATCCACCGCGGGATCGGCGTGCACTACGCTCGAGCGGTCGAACGCGATGAGCGTCTGCCGGTGAACGTCTACGTCGGAGGACCTCCGGCCCACACGCTCGCGGCGATCATGCCCCTCCCGGAGGGTCTCTCGGAGTTGCTGTTCGCGGGCATGCTCGGTGGCCGCGCCTTTCGGTACGAGCGCCGCGGTCCACACCTGATCTCGACGGATGCCGACTTCGTCATCCTCGGCCACGTTCGTCCCGGTCGAACGAGGCCCGAGGGTCCATTCGGCGACCATCTCGGATACTACAGCCTGACGCACGAGTTCCCGGTCCTGGAGATCGATCGGGTGCTCGCCCGCGACGACGCGATCTGGCCTTTCACCGTGGTCGGTCGACCGCCACAGGAGGACAGCAGCTTCGGCCGACTGATTCACGAGATCACCGGTCCGATGGTGCCGACGGTGGTTCCCGGCCTTCGGGCCATGCACGCGGTCGACGAAGCGGGCGTCCATCCACTGCTGCTCGCCGTGGGATCCGAGCGCTACGTCCCCTATCAGCCCCGTCGTCCGATGGAGTTGCTGACGATCGCCAACGCGGTTCTCGGCTTCGGTCAGGCGAGTCTCGCAAAGTACCTCTGGATCGCCGCCGGCGAGGACGATCCGGACATCGATGTCCACGACATCGCGACCTTCCTGCAACATTGCCTGAGGAGGTTCGACCCGGAGCGGGATCTCCACTTCCAGACCCGCTCGACGATCGACACCTTGGACTACTCGGGAAGCGCGCTCCACGAGGGATCGAAGCTGGTGATCGCCGCCGCCGGACCGGTGCGGCGCGAACTCGGCTCGTCCCTGCCCACCGGCACGGCGCTCCCCTCGGGGGTTCGGAACGCGCGTGTCGCCTTGCCCGGAGTCCTGGTGATCGACGGCGAAGCGTTCGCGTCCGCCGACCGTGAAGTCACTCGGATCGCGACGCTCACGCGGGAACTGGAGACGCTTCCCGAGGTGACGAACGGGTTCCCGCTCTGCGTCTTCTGCGATGACGCCGACTTCACAGCGCGCTCCCTGGCCAACTTCATCTGGGTCACGTTCACGCGGTCCAACCCGTCGCACGATGTCCACGGGGTCTTCGCCTTCTCGGAACACAAGCACTGGGGATGCCGCGGCCCCCTCG
>JAGQRC010000899.1 GCA_020425835.1 Planctomycetota bacterium
GGATCGTCGCTCCGAACGAGCGAACCCGGCACGGGGGGGCGTCGAGGACCATCGCGCGATGCACCGGTTCGATCGAGCTGACCGATCGATCGGATCGAGTAGCCGCGGGTGTCGAGAATGAGCAACGCGGGCCCATGGAGCGCATGGACGTGGTCTTTCGCCGCAAGAGTCGTCGGCGCCGGGTGCTCGAGACCGACGGGTCTCGGAACGCCGAGCGTCGATGCGACGAGTGTCGATCCGCCTGAACCGAGCGAACGGTCTCCGCGCTGCCGCCGGTTACCCGCGGGGCCCATGACGAGAGAATCGAGCCCCTCGCAGATACCCCGGTCGGCAGGGTCGACGAACTTTGCAACCACGGCACCCCGTGGTCACCCAGTCGGTTCCAACCTTCGGCCTCTCGGCTCGGGCACACACACCAACCCGAACGGGGCCGCCGTCTCGCGACGGGCGGAGCTGCGGCTCGGTCGAGGTCTGGTTCGGCCGCCGCGCGGATCGAGATCGTCCGCGTGCCACCGCCGTCACTCGTCACCGGCCGAGCCCGAGCGACTCCGAGGCGACCTCACGCTTCACACGCCGGAGGTCGCTTCGACACGCCGACGAATCGAGGAGGGTGTGGCTACCACGGAATCGAACGGAACCCGGAACTCCGACATCATGGCGATCATAGGGGGGCGAGTCCAGGGAGTTCTCCCCACGGAGCCGAGCCGGCGTCGCGGGTCCCGGCCGACCGCGGGACCCCGCCGGCGCGACGAGCTCAGCGAGAGGCGTAGACCTTTTTCATGTCGTCCAAGGTCTGGACCCGCATCCGGCTCGCTTGGCCCGCTTGTCCGAAGGCGACCATGCGGTCTCGGCAGACCTCCTCCATCGCGGCACGCGCCGGCTTCAGGTAGGCGCGCGGATCGAACTCGGCGCGATGCTCGAACAACACCTTCCGGATCGCCCCGGTCATCGCGAGGCGGTTGTCGGTATCGACGTTGATCTTCCGGACTCCGTGCCGAATGCCGAGCTGGATCTCCTCGACCGGAACCCCGTAGGTCTCCGGCATCTCGCCCCCGAACTCGTTGATGATGTCGATCAGGTGCTTCGGGACCGAAGAGCTGCCGTGCATCACCATGTGACAGTTCGGAAGCCTCCGGTGGATCTCCTGGATGATGTCCATGGCCAGGATGTCGTGGGTCGGCTTGCGCTTGAACTTGTAGGCGCCGTGACTGGTCCCGATGGCGACGGCGAGGGCGTCGACGCCGGTCTCGGCGACGAATTGTTCCGCCTGCTCGGGATCGGTCAGATGCGACTTCATGTCCTCCTCGCTGAGGCCCGCACCATGTCCATCCTCGATTCCGCCGAGGCAGCCGAGCTCGCCCTCGACCGTCACACCCGCCGCGTGGGCGCGTTGGACCACCTCGCGGGTGACGCGGACGTTGTACTCGTACGAGGCGGGAGACTTGCCGTCCTCATCGAGCGAGCCGTCCATCATCACACTGGTGAAGCCCATGTCGATCGCCGAGAAACAGGTCGCCGGACTGTTGCCGTGGTCCTGGTGCATCGCGACCGGGATCTGCGGATGGAGCTCGGCGGCGGCGAGCATCAGGTGTCGCAGGTAGTTGTCCTGTGAGTAGGAGCGGGCGCCACGGGACGCCTGCACGATGACCGGGGAGTCGGTCTCCACCGCAGCGGCCATGATCGCCTGGATCTGCTCCATGTTGTTGACGTTGAAAGCAGCCACGCCGTAGCCGTTCTCGGCCGCGTGGTCGAGAAGTACGCGCATTGGAATGAGGGGCATCGGTCCTCCTGTGTTCTAGGCGTCGGCCGGGGGCCGGCGGCGGCGTGACCGCCATGGCATCGACGTCCGGTCGAGCTGCGCAGACTAGCCGTCCCACCCGACAACGCAACGCCAGCTCCGCGTTACCCGGGGCGGGCCGAACTCGCTCGAGCCGGCTCCGCCACGTCGTTCGGATGGAGCAGAAGTGCCATGCGCGTGTGCTGACACGGAAGCGCGGGTGAAACGTCGGCCCTCGACGACTCTGGCTTTGTTGCAGCTCCTCGAAGGAGTTACCAATCCGCCTT
>JAGQRC010000900.1 GCA_020425835.1 Planctomycetota bacterium
TCCACCGCGCGCTCGAGCTGCGGGTCGTGCCCCGCGATGACCTCCTTCGGCCACTGGAAGACCTCGACATCGGGAGCGACGCCGACGTTCTCCACCGCCCAGTTGCCGTCGGGATCCATCACGCCGAAGCTCGCCGCGGTCACCGTGCCGCCGTCCATCAGCGGTGGATACCCGGAGATCCCGACGAGCCCTCCCCACGTGCGGGTGCCGACGAGCGGACCGACGCCGGCGCGCTGGAACGCCCACGGCATCCAGTCGCCCCCGGATCCGGCGCGTTCGTTGATGACCATCACCTTCGGGCCGGGGATCGTCGCGAACGGTGAGCGTCCCGCCCACTGCTCCCGGTTCAACCAGTAGGACATCACTCGGCGGGACAGGACGTGCACCACGTAGTCCGCCACCTTTCCCCCGCGATTGAACCGCTCATCGAGGATCACGCCCTCCTTGTCGAGTTGACTGTAGTAGTCGCGATCGAAGCGTCGCATGCCCTCGTCGCCGGTGTTCGGCATGTAGATGTAGGCGAGTCGTCCTCCGGAGAGGCGATCGACGCGGGCACGATTCGCCTCGACCCAGGAGAGCTGTCGCAACGCTCCATCGTCGGCGAGCGGGACGACCGTCGACGTCCGCGGCTCGCCCCCCGGCGCGACCACGGTGAGCGAGGTCTGGCGGTCCGCTGTGTTCTCGAACGCCGCGAAGAGGTTCTGGTCGGTCGCCACCGGTCGCCCGTTCACCGAGACGAGGAAGTCCCCCTCTCGGACATCGACCCCCGGCTCGGTGAGTGGCGCGCGCAGCTCCGGGTTCCAGTTCTGACCGCGATAGATCCTCGCGATGCGGAAGCGATTCTCGACCACGTCGAAGTCCGCCCCGAGGAGTCCCGTCCTCGGCCCGGAGGCCGCTTCGGGCAGCTCACCCCCCCAGACGTAGTTGTGCCCGCACGCCAGCTCACCGATGAGCTCGCGGAGGAGGAGGTTGAGGTCTTCCCGATGGCGGACGTGCGGGAGGAACGGGCTCCAACGCTCCCACATCGCGTTCCAGTCGACACCGTGCATCGCCGGGTCGTAGAAGTAGTCGCGCTCGATGCGCCACGCCTCGCGCAACATCTGCGGCCACTCCTGCGCCGGGTCGACGCGAACGCGCACGTCATCGATCGCCACCTCGAACG
Organism: Planctomycetota bacterium; assembly: GCA_020425835.1. Next base: position 1,163 of record JAGQRC010000900.1, read on the forward strand.
ACTCGTCATGGTGACCGAGCTTGCGGATCGACCAGTCGTCCTTGCTCTCGATCAACACCGAGTGACCGTCGCGCGAGACATCGTAGGATCGGACGTCCGAGGCGATGTCCTTCGCCTCGCGCTCTTCGAGGTCGTACCTTCGCAGCGTCGCCCCGTCGTCACCGCCGACGTCCTCATCGCCGACTCCCTCACCGCCGACGAGGTACAGCAACCCTTCATCGGCGGTCTGGAGACCGAAGTACTGGCCGGTCGGAAGCGGAACGGCGACGATTCGTTGATCGATGCCGTCGAGGTCGATCGGAGGGATCGGCTCGCGATCCGCTCCTCGGGGTTCGTGCTCGTCGTGATGGTCGTCGTCGTGGTCGTCCTCGTCGTCGTCCCCTCCGACGCCATCGTCACTGCGGGGACCGAACGGGTGCGCCCCCGTGCGTTGGAGGACGACCGCGTAAATGTTCTGCCGGGGCTGGGGACTCGCGGACGTCTCCATGTCGAGGCCGAACCGAGTCGGCCCCGAATCGACGCTGCCGGTGAAGAAGAGGAGCTTTCCGTCGCGCGAGAAGCTGGGCTCGCTCGCCTCGCCGAAGCCGTCGGTCAAGACCGTGGTCCGACCGTCGGAGAGTCGGTAGAGCGCGATGCGGTCGTAGAGCGTTCGGGCGTTGCGCTGCTCGAACGCGATCCACTCGCTGTCCGGTGACCAGTCCGCCGCGGTCCAGACCACCCCGAGACTCCCCTGCGCCCGAGAGACGGAGGTCACCTTCCCGCTGCTCAGCGTCACGAACGCGAGGCGGTTCTGCTTGTCGTGGAAGAGAACGTGTTTTCCGTCCGGGCTCCACCGAGGGTCGTAGTAGAAGCCGCCGCCGTCGAGGGCGAACGACCTCGGAGCCTCGCGACCGAGTCGATCG
>JAGQRC010000901.1 GCA_020425835.1 Planctomycetota bacterium
CGGCGACCGGGGATCCGATCGACGGCGCGTTCGTGCTGGCGTTGCGCCTGTCCGGAGGCCTCGGCGGGTTGCGCATCGGGCAGACGGATGTCGACGGCAACTACAGCTTCGCCGACATCGATACGGGAACGTGGCGCGTCTACTCCCGCGCGACGGGTTACTGGAGAGCCACGGTCGATGTCGACGTGCTCGCCGGACAGACCAGCGTCGCGAACCTGGCGCTCGACGCGCGCTAGCAACCTATCGAGAAGCTGTTTTCGCGCGGATGAATGAAGAACGGGCTGCGAGATCGAGGATCTCGCAGCCCGTTTCCTTCGTCGCGCTACGGCATCGTGCTCAAGGACAGGCGGTCACGACGCACCCGAGTCCGTCCGACGTCGGATCTGCGCCGCAGTTCTCGGCACCGGGTGCCGGCGGCGCCGCGGCGCCGGTGATGAAGAGGTACTGGAGCACGGTGACCGCATCCGACAGGTCGGTGGCGCCGTCATCGTTGGCGTCCGCGGCGTCGTCGCATCCGACCGGGTCACTTCCCGCGACGAAGAGCGCTCCGAGCAGCGCGACCGCATCCGAGACCTGGACCTGCCCATCCCCGTTGATGTCGCCGCGTCGGAACTCGGTCGAGCTCGAGCCCGCGGTGTTCGCGTAGATCGACATCACACCGCCGGAGCGCAGGGCGAACTCCGCGTCGCCATCCGCGTCGACGTCCGCGAGCGCGATCCGCGGTTCGAAGAGCGCCATGGGAAGAGACTGGGACGGACCGAACGTCCCGGATCCGTCGCCGAGCCGAAAGCCGACACCGGTCAGCGTGGTGACCACCAAGTCTTCATCCCCGTCACCGTCGAGATCGCTCGCCCGGAGACCGATCGGCATGTCGTCGAACTGGTAGTCGGCGAACGTCCCGAGTTCCCCCGTCCCATCCTGGAGCAGGACGCCGACGCGTCCGAGCACGGGGCAGGTGAAGATGATGTCGAGGTGACCATCGCCGTTCATGTCGACGGATCGGATGTCCTGCGGAGCGTCCCCCGCTCCAGCGGGGTGGATCGCGTAGAAGAGCAGCGACCCGGTGCCATCCGAGAAGGCGAAGGTCAACTGCGCGAGGCCGGAGAGCACGAAGTCGTCGATGCCGTCCTCATCGAGATCCATGACCGTGGAGTAGGTGAGCCCGACCGGGACCGCCGAGACGTTCGGAGCGCCGAAGCTCCCCGCGCCATCGTTCAGACGAACGGCGATCTCCGTGTCACCGGTACCGATCGGCCCGCCGTTGGTCCACGCGGTGGCGATGTCCGGATTGCCGTCGCCGTTGAACTCACCGATCAACACGATGCCATCGTCGGCCGACGTCGAGTGGCTCACGGCGAGGGTGAAGCCCCCGAGGCCATCGCCACTCATCACGTGGTATCCGGTCGGGCCACGGACGACCGCATCGAGCGCACCGTCCCCATCGAAGTCGGCGGTCCCGGCCAGGGTTCCCGCCGAGGGCAATGCGCTCGACGCGATCTCGACGAACGGCGCCACGCCGTCCCACGCGTGCACGACGAGTTGAGTGCCCTGAACCGTGACCAGCTCGAGAACGCCGTCACCGGTGACATCGACGAACTGTGTGTACTCACCGAACAGGCCGGGGACCCCGGTGCCGACCGAGATGTCTTGGAGATGGGTGAACTGGACCTGCGCGGACGCGAGCCCGGTGCTGAAGAGGAGTGCGAGCAGGGTCGAGGCGATTGGACGCAAGGTGATCCTCCGGATCGTCTTCGAGTGTGGGAGGGAAGGGTCGGTTGCGGGATCCTCACGATCGAGTGAGGGGGTCGTCGCGCGAACCGCCGGAGGTTGCCGCCCATCGGCCGACCGTTTCGGGGAGCGAGCCGCTTTCTCGGCGATAGGATGGCGGTCACCGATCGACTGCCCGTCGACTTCGGAGAAGTTGGCATCGCGAGGAAACGGTTCGCGGATCGGTGGCAACCTTCGGCGCCCCGATGGGTCCCGGTTCGATCCCTTCCGACGGTTCGATCCCTTCCGACGGTTCGATCCCTTCCGACGGTTCGATCCCTTCCGACGGTT
>JAGQRC010000902.1 GCA_020425835.1 Planctomycetota bacterium
TCGGGGACCCGGACCGGCGCCACCGCGCGGTCGAACGCGACGGCCACGTGCGTCGCGCCCTGCTTGCGCACGAGGGCGACGAGGCTGTGCATCAGACCGCGCGCCGCGCCGACCTCGCGCCCGTCGCGCGAGGTCGTCCGAGGTGCGCCGTGGAAACAGCGGAACACCTCGAACTGACCATCGACCAGGAACAGCTTCACGACATCACTCAGTGGATGCGAATCGCCTCGGGGTTGAGGAGCCAGACCTCCGGTGCCGGAGACTCCTGGCGCAATCCGGAACGAAGGAGCAACGCCAACGGCTGAAGATCGAATCCTCGCCGGGCGAGGAGCTTCAGCGCCGCGGCGGGCAGCAGCGCGCGGATCTCATCCTCATCGTCTCCGAACAGCTCGAGCATTCCGAGACCGGGATCCGCCTTGGGGCGATGCACGGTTTGCCACGTCTCGAGACCGGCCTCTCCCGCGACCGCGGCGATCGCACGATCGAGCCCGCCGAGCTGGTCGACGAGCCCGAGCGACTTCGCCTGCTCTCCCGTCCAGACGCGTCCCCCACCGATCGCGTCGACCTCTTCGCGGGTCAGGCCGCGCGAGTGGGAGACCAGATCGAGGAACCGATCGTAGGTCTCCCCGACGAACTGCTCGAGCACGGCGAGATCGGCGGTGGACCACTCCCGATCGATCGCGAACGCGGCGGCCGACTCGTCGAGGCAGATGTTCTCGACGTGGACACCGACGCGCTTGAGCAGCGGACCGAAGCTCAGCTTCAGCGCGAAGACGCCGATCGATCCGGTGATCGTCGAGCGCTCCGCGTAGACCGGTCGTCCGAGGCAGCTGATCCAGTAGCCGCCGGAGGCCGCGACCGAGCCCATCGAGACGACGACGGGCTTCGCGGCGACGAGACCCATCAAGGCCGAGCGGATCGCTTCGCTCGCGGTGGCACTGCCGCCGGGTGAGTCGATGCGAACCACGACCCCCTTCACGCGATCATCGGTGCGGAGTTGGTCGATCGCTTCGACGGTCGGTCCGGAGACCAGGGATCCGGGCTGCGCCTTGCTCCCGTCGATGATCGCCCCATCGAGGTGCAGCACCGCGATGGACGGTTCGGTGATCGGCGCCTCACGCCCCGCACCCATCAACTTCGCCCAGAGCTCGAAGAACGACGGAGCCTTCTTCGGTCCGGACACCTTCTCCTGCCAGACCACCGGCTCGCCCGCGCGCGCCTCGATCGTCTCGCGCATCGATCCGTAGGGTGCGAGACGGTCGACGAGCCCGTGCTCCTTGGCGAGACTCGAAGTGAAGATCCGCCGGCCCTGCGCGGCGCGCACCGCCTGGTGGGTCAGCCCGCGCCGCTCCATGACCATGCCGACCATCGTCTCGTTGATCGAGGCGAGCAGCCGCTCGTAGTGAGCGCGGAGGTGGCTGCTCATCGTCGAGTTCGTGTAGGGCTCGACCGCCCCTTTGAACTCACCGACGCGAGCGACGGACGCGCGGACGCCGAGAAGGTCCATCGCGTCCTTGTAGTGCATCGACGAGATGGCGCGCGACGGGAAGTCGAGCGTCCCGAAGTCGGCCATGACGATCTCGTCGCAGGTCGCAGCGAGGAGATAGTGCACGGTGGACGCGTTCTCCAGCCAGGCGTAGGTGTGCTTTCCCGCCTTGCGGAGCTTCGCCATGTGTCGAGCGAACTCCTCGAGGTTCGCGCCGGCCATGCCGAGCATCGGCTCGGACAGGTCCAACAGCACGTGCCCGACGGTGTCGTTCTCGGCGAGCCGATCGATCGCGTCACACAGCTTCGTGCACGACTTCTCCTTCGCTCCGCCGCCGAACAGCAGCGAGGTCGGATCGAACGCGAAAGGCTGGGGATGGTCGACGTACACCCCGGAGAGCGCGAGCACCTGGAGAGTCGAGGGGTGTGCACACTCTTGTGGCGCGGCTTCGTCGTCGCACCAGGCGTTCGAGCTCAGCAGGGCGAACCCCAGGTAGAGACCCGCCATGAGGGAGATTCGCAGATCGCGGAGCGGAGACATCGTGGAGCCTTTCGGTGCAGCCGCCGGAGTT
>JAGQRC010000088.1:0-7744 GCA_020425835.1 Planctomycetota bacterium
ATCCCTCGAGGTCGACGCACGTCGCTCGTTGGCCGACGAGGCGGAGTCGCTTCTCCGCGAGGGGTACACGGGGCTCCGTGCGACGGCCGCATCGATTCCCGCGGCGGTCCGAGCGCGTCGACTCGCGCGGCCCGCGCGTTCGCTCGAATGGCTTCTCGCCCACTGGAGTGCGCTCGGACTCGGACGCGAAAGGGAAGCGGAAGCCGAAGAGTGGCGTCGCACGGCGTCCGAGTGGGACCGCGAGTGAGGTCGCGTCCCGCTTCATCGAGCACGTTCGATCGACGCAGCCGGCGGATCTCTTGCGGCGTCGCAGTCGGGGGCTCGTGCGCAGTACGGGTTACACGGTGAGTTCGGTCTCCCGCTCCGGGGCCTCGACGTCTTCGCCCAGGCGGCTCGCGCCGCGGTCGGGGGAGAGGCCGTGGCCATCGATGAACGGGACGTGCGATTCGAAGTGCGCGATGCGCGATGGCGTCACATCGGGCCGGGTGAAGTAGTAGTTGGTCAACGCATATCGCGAGCCGGAGCGGATCGGCATGCCGCGGTGGATGCCGCGCGTGTCGGCGAGGATCACCGTACCCGCCGGAGCGGTCAGGGTCCGGAACGTCTCGGGATACCGCTCCCCGATCTTCATCACCGACTCGTGGTCGAGACGCGTCTGACGGAAGGCGAAACCCGCCTGCCAGATGTCGCGGATGATGTTCGACAGCTGCGCCGTTCCGGTGATGAACTGGAACGGACCGTGGTCCTCGTCGACATCGCTCAAGTAGGCGATCGCCTTCACCTGCAGCGCGAAGCTGTCGCGATGCCAGCCGCCGCCGCTCCCGAGATTGCCGTCGCGGGTGTCGATGCGGCCGCCGAGGGTGAACAGGTTGACCAGCTCGCAACGCGTATAGGCCTGGGCGATACCGCGAAGCCAAGGATCGGCGAAGAACGAGAGCGCCTGCGTGTCGAGCCGTTCGAAGCCGAACAGCCGGTGGTCGGCCTCCTCCTCGTCGGTCCAGACGCGGTCGGGAATCTCGCCGATCGTCCGATCGATCGACTCCCGGAGGAGGGCGCAGGACTCGGCATCGAGGTAGCCGGGAAGCACGGTGAGTCCGTCGCGACGCAGTTCATCGAGCGCGCGTTGGGCTGTCTCGTCCGCGGGAGCGGGCTGGGGCGCGCTCTTCCGGTAACGCCACGCGTGCAAGCAGGCGGAGGCAACGGTCAGGGTCGTGGCGACGGCGGGATCGCGATAGACGGTTTCTCGGAACGACGGCTCGGTCATCGATGCGCTGCGCCTTCGGTCGATGGGGAGGGACATCTCCATCGATGTATCCGCCCGAGGACGGCGTCGACTTGAGGGGCGGTGTCCCGCCCCTCATCGCGCGACTTCCCGGACGCGCGTCGAGACGCCGACGAATCGCGACACGCCCTTGCGGACCGGATAGTGCCCGCCCACGCGGAGCCCGCGATCGAGGAATCCCCACGCGACCGCTCCGTCGACACTCTCCGGCTCGAGGAGTGCGAAGGCGAGGACCCCGAGAGGCTGTGCGGTCACGACGACGTAGTCGCCCGCCGGCACGATCCCCTCGAGGCGCTCGAAGCTCCCGGCGAGCGCTTTCGATCGGTGACCCTGGTAGAGGTCCTTCCCCTCGCCGAGATCGTCGATCGAGAAGCTGTCGATCGTTCCCTCCCACGGCTCTTCGAGTCGCTCCACCCGGATGCCGTGCCGCACGAGGAGCGCGATGAGCTCCGGGTAGGCGGACGGGATGAAGTAGGCCCCGGGGAATGACGCCGTTCGAGTCGCCGAGAACCGATCGAAGATCTCTGCCTCCACCGTCTTCAGCGGACCGGGAGGTGCCGAGCTCGACGCGGGTCGATGTTCCGGGTCCTCGAGCGGGATCGACTCGCGTCCTCGGCTCGTCGGCTCGAATCGCACCCCGAGTGCCGGCGCCTGCTCCGGTGCGAGGCCCCAACCGATGACGCGGTCATCGCTCTCCCGAACTCGGGCGAGAATCGTCGGGGGATCGAGCCGATCGAGGATCTCGCGGACGAACCGGTGTGTCGCGTCGACCCGATCGCGAAACGGCAGGTAGCTCGTCGCCTCCGACAGAACACCGATGCGACCGCGCGTGCCCGCGTAGTTCGTGACGTACCGTGGCTCCGCGCCGAACGTCTGCCAGCGATCCTTCGCGAAGTTGCCGTAGTCGAACGTTTGCATCCCCTGCGCGGCGAGCGCCGCTCGGACGTCGGGCAACAGATGGTCGCGGGTGTAGCCGAGGACCGGCTCCGGAGTGTTCGGATCGAGCGGCGGCGAGTAGGTCAGCCGGAACCCGTGGCGCGTGCCGTTGGTCGTGTGCAGATCGAGCACGACATCCGGATCCCACCTCCCGTAGACGTGTTCGAGGACCGCTCGCATCTCCGGGGACTCCGCCTTGATGCAGTCGCGATTGAGATCGAGCCCTTGTCCGTTGGGGCGCTGACCGACGATCGCCGGGCCGTTCTGGCTCGAGCGAAGTCGTCGAGCATCTCCGAGCGCATCGTTGCCGTCCGGGTTGTAGATCGGAATCGTCAGCAGCACGGACCGCGCGAGCCAGTCGGCGTGACGACCCTGGGCGATCTCCCTCAAGAGGATCTGGACCGCCTCTTTCCCCTCTACCTCGCCCCCGTGGATGTTGGCCTGGATGTAGACGACGAGTTTCCCCGCGCGCCGCGTCGCCTCGGGTGTCGTCGGCCGGTCGGACACGACGACGAGCTCGAGGTCGCGGCCTTGGGTCGATCGACCGACCACCTCGCGGGTGAACGGAGCGCCGAGCGACTGCAAGCCGTCGAGGAAGCGCTTCACGTCGTCGGAGGTGGAGGTCTCGGTGAAGTCGGTTCGCTCGGGACGGGTCAGCGGCCAGCCATCCGCGACGTCGGTGTCCGCGCCGAGGAGGAACCGGGTCGGAGCGAGGCAGAGGATGAGGGGGAGGGCGAAGCGCATGGCGTCTCGTTTCTCGAGGGTGAGTTCACAACCGCATGGTAGCCGATACACTCTCGCCCCCATGGCACCCACACCGAATCGACTCTCTCGGGACATCCCCGAGTCCGCGACGATGGCGATCGCGTCGAGACCGACTTCCCATCCCGATCCGATCTCGCTCTCCGTCGGCGAGCCGCTGGAGTTGCCGCCGGAGGCGGCGCTCCTCGCGGTCGAGCGGGCGGTGCGCAGTGGCCCCGTGCGCTACGGTGCGGCCGCCGGTCTCCCGGCGTTGCGCCAGGCGATCGTGACGGACACCGATCCCGGCGGCGAGCTCGGACTGACGCCCGACGGTGTCATCGTCACCGCGGGCGGCAAGCCGGCGATCCTCGACGCGCTTCGCTGCATCCTGGAGATCGACGACGAGGTGTTGATCCTCGCACCCTACTGGCCGACGTTCGTGCAGCAGGTCCAGTGGTGTCGCGCGACGCCGGTGATCTGCCGCGCGGGCTTCGAGCGGGGGAACATCTTCGCGGTCGACGCGCTCCGCGACGCGATCACCGAGCGGACCCGCGCGATCATCGTCAACGCGCCGAACAATCCGTCCGCGACGGTCGCCACCGTCGACCAACAGCGAGCGATCCTCGACCTCGCCCGTGAGCACGATCTCTGGATCATCGCGGACGAGGTCTACCGACAACTCGTCTTCGGCGGAGTTGCGCCGAGCTTCCTCGCGCTCGACCCGCAGCGGGAGCGGACCATCGCGGTCACCAGCTTCTCGAAACGATTCTCGCTGACCGGGTACCGGGTGGGGGCAGCGATCGCTTCGCGGGACATCATCGATGCGATGACCCGTCTGACCATGGCCGCGCACACTCACGCATCATCGCTCGCGCAGGAGGCGGCGCTGGGCGCGTTGTCGCTCGACGGCACATGGGAGCGGGAGCGGCTCGAGGGCTACCGCCGCAAGCGCGATCTCGCGCTCGATCGGTGGAACGCGATCGATGGCGTCCGTTGCGCGTCTCCGGACGCCGCGCTCTACTTGTTCCCGGATGTTCGTGAGCTCTGCCGCCGACACGACCTCACCGATGACACCGCGCTCTGCGGCGTGCTCCACGAGCGATGTGGGGTCTCCCTCGTTCCGGGAGCCGCGTTCGGCGCCCCCGGTCACGTGAGGGTCTCCTGCGGAGTGCCGATCGAGAGGCTCGACGAAGCGCTGGGACGCATCGCGCGCTGGGCGGAGCAAGGAGCGCGTCCGTGACCGACTCGACACTCGGCGACGCCCGGGATCGCATCGACTCCATCGATCGCCAGCTCGTCGAGCTCCTCGCGGCGCGTATGGCCTCGGTCCGTGAGATCGCCGCGGCGAAGGAGAAGGCGTCGCACGCGCCGTTGCGCGACCTCGATCGCGAACGCGAGGTGTTCGAGGCGTGGGCGCGCGACGCCGAGGAGCGCGGACTCTCGTCGTACTACATCGGGCGGGTGCTCCGCGAAGTCCTCAACTACTCACGACGCATTCAGGAGGGGCTTCTCGATCGTCGCCAGGACGAGGTGGCCGAACCCGCGATCAAGGTCGGCTACCAGGGCGTTCCCGGGGCGTTCAGTCATCTCGCGCTCCAGAAGCTCTTCCACTTCCGCGCCAACGGCGAGGCGGTGGAGCCGGTCGGCTTCCGCAGTTTCGGCGCGGCGACCGATGCGCTCGAGGCGGGGGAGATCCGATACGCGCTGCTTCCCATCGAGAACACGATCGCGGGGAGCCTGAACGAGGTGTACCAGCTGCTCGCGACGCGTTCGATCTCGATCGTCGACGAGGAGATCTGGCCGGTGGAGCACTGTCTCGTCGCCCTTCCCGAGGCGACGATCGAGTCGATCCGCGTCATCCGCTCGCACCCCGTCGCACTCCAGCAGTGTCAACGATTCCTGTCGGGCATGCCTGGCGCGATGGCCGAGAGCACCTTCGACACGGCCGCTTCAGCGGAGTCGGTCGCAGCGGAGGGACGCTGCGATGTCGCCGCGATCTGCTCCGAGGAGATCGCCCGGACGCTGGGTCTGCAGGTGCTGCGTCGGGGAATCGCCGACGTCGAGGCGAACTTCACGCGCTTCGTGCTGTTGGCCACCCGCGCGGAGACCGTCGACCTCCGCATGCCGGCCAAGACGTCGTTGATCTTCACGGTCAACCACCGACAGGGTGCGCTCGCCGAGTGTCTGCAGATCTTCGCGCGCGAGGGGATCAACCTGACCAAGCTCGAGAGTCGCCATCAGCCGGAGACGCCGTGGGAGTACCTGTTCTACCTCGATCTCGAGGCCAATCCCGAGGATCCCCGTGTGCGCGAGGCGCTCCAGGAAGTGCGAGGGCACACCGGTCACTTCAAGGTGCTCGGCACCTACCCGCGCCGTTGGATCGATGACGAGTCCCGAGTCCGGGGTGGAGTGCGAGAGCGACGCGTGGAGGCGACGGAGTCCCGGGTTCCGGAGCCGGCGTCCGCTGCACCGATCGAACCGAGACCCACTCGCGCGCCTCGCGAGCGCAGCATCGTCACGATCGGTCGCGTCGAGGTCGGAGGAGACACCTTCGTCGTGATGAGCGGGCCGTGCGCGGTCGAGGGTCGTGGGCAGATCATGGATGCGGCGGCGCTGGTCGAGTCCTGCGGCATTCGAGTGTTCCGCGGCGGAGCCTTCAAGCCGCGTTCGTCTCCCTACTCCTTCCAAGGGCTCGGCTTTCCCGGGCTCGAGTTGCTGAACGATGCCGCCAAGGCCTACGAGCTGTCGACCGTGACCGAGGTGCTCCGCTCCGAGGACGTCGATCGCATCGCGGAATCCGCCGATGCGCTCCAGGTCGGGACGCGGAACATGCAGAACTTCGAGCTCCTCAAGAAGCTCGGCACCATCGCGAAGCCGGTCGTGTTGAAGCGAGGAATGAGCGCGACCATCGAGGAGCTCCTCTCCGCGGCGGAGTACATCATGTCCGGCGGCAACCAGCGGGTGATCCTCTGCGAACGCGGGATCCGAACCTTCGAGAAGGCGACGCGAGCGACCCTCGACCTGAGCGCGGTCCCCGTGCTGAAGGAACGAACCGCGCTCCCGGTCATCGTCGACCCCTCCCACGCCGCCGGCCGACGCGAACTCGTGATCCCTCTCGCCCTGGCCGCCGCCGCTGTCGGCGCCGACGGCCTTCTCGTCGAGTCCCACCCGATCCCGAACGAGGCGCTCTGCGACAAGGAACAAGCGCTGACCCCGGATGACCTGCGAGAGCTGATGCGACGCCTCGAGCCGATCGTGCGCGCCCAGGGACGAACCCTCTGAGGCGCTGCGGGGTGGCCGCGGGGTGGGGAGCGGCGGCGAGTGGGTGACTTCTCTCGGCCATCCCCCCGGAGACCGAGCCCCCCGGAGACCGAGCCGCGCCTCGTTCCGCCGCGAGCGCTCCGCCTTCGCATCACCACAACGCTTCGAACCCCGACACGAAACGCGCCGCCCCCGCGAACCGCATCCGCCCCTACCCAGCGCCGGCCACTGGCGGCGGTTCTTCGTTCCGTCATCGAAAGACCCCCGTTCGCCGCTGCAGCGAACCGGGGGTCTTCGTGTCTTCGAGTGAGGCGTCGAGGTCAGAAGCGGCGTCGATCGCGGCGCGGTCGTGCCGGCGGCGCGTCGGGACGATCGCCTCCCGGGCGCAACCCTTCCGCTCGTGCCTTCAGGAGAGCGTCGAGCTCGCTCGCGTCGAGCGCGCCGTCGCCGTTGACATCGAACCTCTGCAGCACTCGCTGGCGGAGCTCGCCATCACGCGTCTGCGGCTTGGGCTGGGCGCGATCGCCTTCGCTCGGGGCGGCGTCGCGTCGGTGCTCTCGATGCTCGAGGCGGCGCTCTCGTCGGTCGAATCGACGCTCGGCGCGTCGTTCCCGTCGATCGAAGCGACGTTCGAAGCGCTGCTCGGCGTGCTGTCGACGAAACTCCCGAACGCGCTCGCGCAGGGCGCTCCGCTCCCCGTCGTCGAGTTGGCCGTCGCCGTTGATGTCGGCGCGTTCACGGAGCTGCTTTCGACGCTCCGCGCGACGGTCGCGGCGCAACTCGCTTCGCTCGGCGCGGAGCTCCCGCCATGCCGCGCGGACCTCGGCACGCTCGTCGGGACCGAGTTGGCCATCGCCGTCGCGGTCGAACCGCTCGATGATCGGCTTCGCGCGAGGGGGTCGCTGTTGGGCTGCGGGCCGGTCGGAACCGACCTCGGGTTGGGCGAACAGCCCGCTCGTGGCCAGAACCGTGATCGCCGCCACGGGGATCCAAGTGTGGACGTTCATGTCGTCCCCTTTCTGCGGGTGCTTCGAGCTCGACCCGGGCCCGTGGGCGGCCCCTCGACGGCTCATCCCAGGAACACTGTCGAGTCCTCGGCGGTTGCGCGCCGCGTCGAACTTTCGGGTCGGGTCGCGCAGGGTTCGTCGCTGCCCGGACTTGCGAAGGCCGTCCGGGAAACCACTCGGACGCCGATTCGTCCTCGGGGATGGACCCCACGCGGGGACCGCGGATATCATGGGCCCGGGCTTTTCGGAATCTGAACGAGGGCGCTCGCACCCAGGAGTCTTGCCGACTCCTCGAGGACGGGCCGCACGACCACGTGCACCATTGAGGAGGAGGATCCCATGCCACGACCGTGGGGGGGTATCACTATGGTGTGGGCGAGCGTCGTCACGCTCGCTCTGCTCGGAGCGACCGGGGTGGTTTCGGGACAAGAGGCCGTCCTCTATTTCCAAGGGGGTGACGTCCCGCCGATCGGCAGTGGGTCGGTCGACGTCGTGCTCGACAACACCCTCGGCAACC
>JAGQRC010000088.1:7754-9333 GCA_020425835.1 Planctomycetota bacterium
GAGCGCGTTCATCCTGGCGATCGGGCACGAGTGGGATGAGCTGACCCTCGAGAACATCGATGTGTCGAGCACCGATACCGCGACCGCCAACCCAGAGTTCATCTCCAGCGACATCCAACTGAGCGGCGGAATCCTGACGGTGATCTTCGACTTCGAGAGTCCGTTCGACGGTCACTCGTTGGCGCCGGGGTTGGGTCGGGTGCTGGCGCGATACTTCTACTCCGCGGTCGTGGTTCCGATCGACCCCGAGCCCGCGACGACCCACGTGATCGACTTCGTCGATGGGACGCTCGGGTTCCCCCCGGTGAACAACCTCTTGAACATCGGCGGGGCGCAGGTGTTCCCCGTGACCAACCCGGGAACGGTGACCTGTCTCCCGTACATCGCGCCCAACGGCGCGCTCTACTGTGGTCGGTTCAACCCGACGTCGAGCCAGGTCGAGAACATCTCGGAGCGCGTCGGGTCGGTCTGCTCGTTCTCGTTCTACTACAGCGAGCCCGAGGACCAGATCCAAGGCTTCGAGTTCGCGATCGAGCACGACCCGAGACTGATCGTGCAGTCGACCTGTATCGACCCGTCGGGTTCGCAGCTCGAGCTGCTCGGTGCGGAGTTCTACAACTGCGTCGTCGACGATGATCCCCAGGGGGGGACCCACTTCGCGCTCGGGGTCCTCATGGATGCGTTTCCCCCGTTCACCGGACAGGTCCTCCCGCCCACGGATGTTCCGCTGCTCCTCGGGAGCATCGACTTGCTGATCGATCCGACGACGACGCCGGGCGCGGAGCTGCACGCGGACTTCACGCCGTGGTCCACGGTCGACGTGATGTTCGTCGTCAACGACATGATCCAGCCGGTGCCGACCCTCGTCGGCGGGACAGTGACCGCGTTGCCGCCGCTGAACATCCTCCGCGGCGACTGCAACAACGACGCGGTCGTCGACCTCGCCGACTCGATCATCGTGCTCAACGTGATCTTCTTCGGCGGAGAGATGCTGGGCTGCGAGATCGCCTGCGATCACAACGGCGACGGGACGTTCGACGTCGCGGACTACATCTACCTGACGAACTACGTGTTCCTCGACGGCCCGCCGTTGCCGGCACCTTTCCCGACGTGTGGCCCGGTTCCTGGCGCGGAGTGTGCCATTCCACCCTCCTGCCCCTGAACCGCCGTCACGGCGACGCGCGTCGATCAGAGAACCGGGCTCTCCGCCCGGTTCTCTTCGTTTTCGGTGGAATCGCGCCGAGGACCGTCCGCTCAGGGCGCGGTGCGCATCAGCCTCGCCATGTAGAAGCCGTCGCCGCCCCACTCACCGGGCGGGATGCGCCGCTCCTCCTCCAGCGTCCACTCCGCGGATCGGCTCGCGAGGAACGCGTGGACCTGATGCTCACCCTCGCACGGCAGCACGCTACACGTCGCATAGACCAGCTTGCCGCCCGGTCGAGTCATCCGCGCGTAGTCCGCGAGGATCTCGGCCTGGAGCGCGAGCAGCTCCTCCAGCGCCGCGGGCTGCAGACGCCACTTGACGTCCGGGTTGCGCCGCAGGACTCCCGTGCCGCTGCAGGGAACGTCCACCAACACG
>JAGQRC010000903.1 GCA_020425835.1 Planctomycetota bacterium
TTGTCGGTGATCGCGCGAGAGCTCGGGTTCTCGAGCTGGACTCATGCGCACCACCTCCTCGACGGTGAGAATCCGAGCGACTTCGGAACGCTCCTCTGTCCTCCGGGCAGCTCCGCCCACTGGAACATCTGGTGCGCGTCGTACGACGAGGCGCGACGGATTCGCGAGGAACACGGCGGCTTCCTGCTCGGATACCGTCACCAGTTCCTGATCACGGATCGCCACTTCATCGAGCATCTGGGTCTCGACCCGGACGATGAGGACTGGCAGCGGATCGGCCGCGACTGGGTCCGGCCCGCAGACCCGCACGCGCGGCGTCGGCTCTACGGCCGACTCATCGAGGCGACCGCACCGGCCGGGTGAGTTCGCTCCGACGCGGCCGGTCGTTGCGACCGGCCGCCGCTCGCTCCACGGCGGTGGCGCGACGATCCCTGGATCGAAAGGCGTTGTGCACATGACCACGTCCCCGGGGCGCCGACCCGCGTTCCGCATCGCGACGGACGCCGATCTCTCGATCGCCGAGCACATGCCCCTCGCGATCGAAGCGATCCGCGACGCACTGCGCGCGCACGCCGACGAGTCCCTGACGGCTCCGGCGCGAGTTCGCGCGAGCGTCGGTCCCGGTGACTTCGTCTTCACGACCGGCGGCTGCGCGCGGCGCGGCATCTTCGGCTTTCGCGCATACAACGACTTCACCCCTCCGGGCCGCGACGAGGATCAGGTCGTCACCGTCTTCGACGCCGAAGGACGACTTCGGGGTCTCTGTCTCGGCGAGAAGCTCGGTCGGATCCGAACCGGCGCGATCGGTGGTTGCGCGGTGGACCTGCTCGCCCGACGCGACGCGCGGACCCTCGCGATCATCGGCGCGGGGCGACAGGCGGAGGCGCAGCTCCACGCCGTCCTCGCCGTTCGGGAGATCGCGGCGGTGCGGATCTCGAGTCGGAGTTCCGATCGAGTCGCGCAGTTCGCGGCGCGTGCCGAGTCCTCCTCGGGCTTGCCGGTGACACGGTGCGCCACCGTGGACGAGGCCATCGATGGCGCGGACATCGTCGTCCTCGCCACGACGTCGACGACTCCGTTGCTCGCGGCCGACCAGGTCGCGGCCGGAACGCACATCACGACGGTCGGTCCGAAACGACGGGGCCAGTGCGAACTCGACCCGGAGGTGGCCCGAGGCGCGGTCATCGCGACGGACTCCCCGTCTCAGGCGCGAGGTTATCCCGATCCGTTCTTCCTCGACGACGCGGAGATCGAGCGACTCGTATCGCTGAGTCGAATCGCCTCCGATCCGACGGTCGGCCGCACCCACGACCACCAAGTCACCCTCTTCTGTTCCGTCGGCCTCGCGGGCACCGAGGTGTTCGTGGCGGATCGCCTCCTCGGAGTCGCCTCTCGCGCGGGGGATTCGAACGGGAGATCCCATTGACTCCGGATGTCGACAGGTGGAATCGGACGAGGTCGACGGCCCGGATTCATCTCCTTCCCGCCCACCGCTCGCCCAGGGTGGTCGTGCTCCGGACGAAGCCGAGCAAGCTCTGCCACGTCATCCTCTGGGACACCGACACGGACGAGTGCATCCACGGCTCCTGGTTTCGAGGCCGGATCGACCCCACGCGTTGCGATCTCTCGTGGGATGGCGAGTGGATGGTCTATGTCGCGCGGGGCTACGAGCAACGGCGATGGACGGGGATCTGTCGGCCCCCGCGCCTCCGCACGATCGTCGACACATCGGACGTCCACCGCTGGGGCGGCGGTTTCTTCGTCGCCGGCACGATGCTGTACGTCGACGAGGACTGGAACGATCCCGCGCCGCGCCCGGAGCTCCCGTTCGCCATCGAGGACCTCCGGCCATCACGCGGCGAAGCGTTCACGGTCCTCATGCATCGGCTCGAGCGTGACGGTTGGACACGAAAGGGCGAGTTCGGCGAGATGCGTCGGGGCGCGAAAGGCGCCAACATCTGCGTCGGCGACCCCGGTTGGCAGTCCGTTGAAAAACTGCTTTCGAGGCGAGAGTCCGAGATTTCAAGGCCAGTACTTCCGGCGAAACGCAGTCG
>JAGQRC010000904.1 GCA_020425835.1 Planctomycetota bacterium
CCCTATCTCTCGCAGACAACGAGTCTTCAGCGGCGGCGTGGTCCGCCGACGTCGGCGACCGTGGCCGCGTGGGAGGGGGGGGACCCGTCCGGAAGGTGAGCCCTTGTCCGAGGAGTTGATCGAGGTCGAGATCAAGAAGGTCGTCGGACCGACATCGAATGGTGCAGCCGTTCTGATCGGCAACGACGAGAAGACCTTCGTGATCTTCATCGGGTTCTACGAGGCAGCGGCGCTGCTTCGGGAGATCAAGGACGAGCAGGCCCCAAGGCCGCTCACGCACGACCTTCTCCAATCCGTCTTCCTCGGGTTCGACATCGGAATCCGACAGATCATCATTTCGGACATCGTCGAGAACGCCTTCTGCGCCACGCTGATCCTCGAGCAGAGGGAGCACGCTGCAGGGGACCTGCGCAACGAGGTTCGAATCGATGCCCGCCCGAGCGACTGCATGGTGCTGGCCGTCAAGAACCAGTCCGACCTCTTCGTGACCCGGGGGGTGTTCGATCAAGTCCAAGACTTCTCCGACTTCGTGAACGAGGATGCGAGCACACTCGGGTCCCTGTTCGCTGGGGAGCTGTCGGAGGAGGAGCTAGCCACCAGGACGGAGGGGCTGCCGATCGACTTCCCGGAAGTGAGCACGAGTGGGGACGGCGACCCGAGAGCCGAAGACGAAGAGACCGAAGAGGACCAGGAATCGTGACGAGTCGACCCGCGGGTGAGAACGGCGAGAGCCGTCGTCGCGAGCAAGTGAGAAACGCGGAGAGATGGGTAACGGAATGAAGCGAGCAGCTGACCGGAGCACCGCCTTGGATTCGTGGGATCGCTGGTTCGGCCGCATGGCCATGGCGGCGTGCTGCATCGCACTCGGTGTCGGGATCGGGATCTGGTCCGCGACGCCCTCCAACACACGGTTTGCGGGGCTCATCGAGAATGCAGAGGCCCTCGGAATGGTGCAGTCGGGTGCCGAAGGGCGCTCCGGCGACTACTCGTTCTTCGTGAACCGACGCTACCTCTGGGTCGTCCGTCACTCCACGGGGCAGGCACAGTTCTATCACGTCCCGGAGACCGAGTCGTCCGAACAGCCACTGACGAAGTCTCGCGTCTATGAGATCGACAAGACGACGTTTCCTGTTGATCAAGTCGAGTTCTCGGTCAGTGAGCGCAACCTCGAGCTCTATCTCTGGGTCACCAATCCGACGACGGGCAAGGTTCGCTTCCTTCGAGCCCGTCGTGATGGCGGATTCGACGAGTCCCCGGTGATCGACCCCGCGAGCGAGTTCTAGTGACCCGCGAGCCTGCGCCCGAAGCTCCACCACGGCGGATCCTCTCGGAGTCCGGCGAGTGGCGTCGATCGATCGGCCCGGTCGGCTTGGCCGTCGCGGTCTGCTTCGGGTTGGCGGGCTGCTGCACGGTGGTGCCGCGTGCGGACAAGTACTTCCATCGGGAGATCGACTGCACCGAGACCCTGCGACAGTTCCAGTACGCGATCGAGACGGACCAGACGGACATCGCCTACGATTGCCTGACTCCCGCCGATCAGAAGGAGTTCAGTCGTGCCAAGTTCGAGCTGTTCCTCTGGCTCGGTCGGGTGGAGGCTCTCCGCGACGTTCGCGCTCGCGACGCCATCGTGAACGCGCGCTACGAGGGGATGTGTGGGTGGGTCGAGGGATACGACGATCGCCAGTGGGCGGAAGTCCACTACGAGAACGAGAAGCGCCGGGTCGCGGCGACAATTCGCTTCCATTTCGTCCGAGTGCCGATCGACGACGACCCCGACGCACTCGCCGACTCCGAGTGGAGAATCGACCTCCAGGAGACCGCACGGCAGTTCGTGATGAGCGAATGACGTGCGAAGGATCGACCTCGACGCGAATGCGACCACGCTCCTACACCCCAAGGTGAGGGAGGAGATCGAGGCGGCACTTCGCGAAGGCGGGGGCAACCCGTCCTCGATCCACGCTCTCGGTCGGAAGAGCCGCGACGAGGTCGAGCGCGCTCGTGCGGATGTTGCGCACCTCCTCGG
Organism: Planctomycetota bacterium; assembly: GCA_020425835.1. The sequence goes on from JAGQRC010000904.1 coordinate 2,024, forward strand.
AGTCGACGCGGAGGAGCTGTACTTCACG
>JAGQRC010000905.1 GCA_020425835.1 Planctomycetota bacterium
GAACCGAATCCGGGAGGATTGGTCTGGAGGCCCTCGACGGTGATCGAGCCGAACGTCGCTCCTTCCGTTGCGACGACGTTACCGTTGATCGCCACGAAGTCGGCCCCGGCGATGGTCCCGACGAGCGCGCGATCACCGGAGTCGTTCTCGAAGATCCATCGAATCGCGCCGATGACCTCACCGCCCGCCAACACGTCTCCGGTCGAGAGAAGGACGCTGGGGAAGCTCGTTTGCGCAGAAACAGTGCTGCCGAGGCTCGGCAAGCTGGCCAGCGCGAGGGCGCCGGCCCAGATGAGGGCGAGTCTCATGGGATCGACTTTCAGTTGGACGCGCGATCGTGGCTCGTGCGTCCGTTCCGCGAACGATCGCACCGAGCGACCCTCGGACCGGTGAGGTAGCCGGCCCGAGTTCGCCTCGTCCCCTGAAGCGAGAACGCCCTCTCGATTCCGCGGAGTTTCCGTCGCCTTCGACCCCCCTGCCGGGATCTCCCGAAACCGCGGCGCAACGGGCGCCCGCTGGCGCGGCAGTGACGGATCCCGGCGAGGCGGAGGGCTCGGTGGAGACGTCGATCGTCGATGAGATCGCTGGATGCCGAAAGCTCGGGCTCCCCGTCCGGATGGACCTTCAGCAGGCGGCTCGCTGCACGGGGAGAGTCGGAGAGGGCTCGGGCGGCCGGGTCGATCCCCGGTCCTCGTCCCGCAATTCGGGCAGCCTCGACGATGGACGGATCGGGGCCCCTCCATCATCCGAGGCCGACGCCGGGCGCCGACCATCACCACCGGGAGAGGCTCGATCGAAACGGAGAGCGATCTCGGGACGAGGCTCGACCTCGCCCGAGATGGTCGGCACGGTCGACGACCGTGCCGTGATGGTCTTCGGGGACGAGGGTCAGTTTCCGTAGTTGCGCGAGAAGAGATCGTTCTGGATCCAGAGGAGCTTGGTGAAGGCGCTCTGCATGCGGACCTTGTCCTCGGCGCCGATGTCCAACGAGGCGAGGGTGGCGATCAGAGCAGAGTTGACGAAGCCGAAGAGCGCGTTCACGTGGACGATCGGCACGACGAGTTCCGCGTTGCCGAGGTTGGGCGTGTGCATCCCGCCCACGGCGTCGAGGTACTTCAGCATGCTCTCGTCGTACGGCTTGGTGACCAACCGAACCAGGTAGTTCGCGAGGTGCTGCTTGCGGAAGGCCACCTGAGGATGGTCCAAGGTCAGCTCATCCTCGTGCGCGACGGTCTCGCCCTCGTAGCCGTGCTGCGGCTGGGCGAAGAACGCCTTCGTGATGTCGTACGAGAAGAGCCGATCGTAGACCGCGTCCACCAAGGTCGGGACGAGGGGAGCGAGATGCGCCGCGGCGTCGTGGATGGCCCGCACGTCTTCCTCCCCGAAACCCATGAACCCGGAGACGTACTCGAAACGATACCCGAGATCCTGGGACAGCTTCCCGGCATCCACCTTCTTCACTTCCGCGACCGTCATGATGAGACTCCGATTCCGATATCCCTCTTCGTTCCCATCGAGAATACGATGTCTCCTGACGGTCCATCCGTTGCTCCGGCCGTTCCGATAACCGCTCCTCGTCACCGACCGGCGACCGCGTTATCATCGCGCTCCCCCGAGCGCGAACGGATCGCCCGTGCCTCCCGCGGCTTCCCAGTCTTCGGCGACCTCCCAGGACCTCGTCTTCCGCGCCCGCGGAGTGACGAAGGTCTACGACATGGGCGAAGTGCAGGTGCACGCCCTGCGTGGCGTCGATCTCGATCTCTACGCCGGTGAGCTGGTCGTGCTCCTCGGGCCATCCGGGAGCGGGAAGTCGACACTCCTCAACATCCTCGGAGGCCTCGACACCGCGACCCAAGGCGAGGTCCGCTACCTCGACCGGACCCTGACCCACGCGACCGATCGCGAGCTGACCGAGTACCGGCGGGTCCACGTCGGTTTCGTCTTCCAGTTCTACAACCTGATTCCCAGCCTGACCGCGCGCGAGAACGTGGCGATCGTGACCGACATCGCGCCCGATCCGATGACACCGGAGGCGGCGCTC
>JAGQRC010000906.1 GCA_020425835.1 Planctomycetota bacterium
GTCGAGGAGTGCTCCGAACGTCTGAGCCGTCGCGAGCGATCGGTGTTCGTCGCCCGGTTGCTCGAGGAGCGATCGTTCGATGAGATCGCTGGCTCACACGATGTCTCCATCGGCAACCTCCACGTGATCTACCACCGGGTGCGGTCGAAGCTCCGCGAGTGCCTGGAGCGGAAGGGATTCCAAGTATGAGCGACCTCGGCCACGGAACGGAGGATCTCGTCCGTTGTGCTCGGGAGCCGGAGGTCCTGCTCGTGCGCGACGCATCGCCGCGAGCCGCTGAGGATCTCGCCGCACATCTCGAGCAGTGTTCGGTCTGTCGCGGTCGTCTTCGCGAGTTGTCGGCGTTCGAGGATCGGCTCACGGCCGCCCTGCGCCGCGGCGATCGCTGCGACGAGGTCACCGATCGTCGATTGAGGACGCGCTTCCGCGTCGCAGTGCGCGATCACGAGGGGGCACTCCGGAGCGCTCGACGAGAGCGCCGACCCATGGCATGGGGCTCGGTTCTCGCGACCGCCGCGCTCCTCGTGTTCGCGGTCGTGCCGATGTTCTTGCACCCGCGCGTGGTCGCTCCGCGGGGATCGATCTACGGGTCGGAGCGCGACGGAGAAGGACGGCTCGCCCCCGGCGTTTCCTACGGTCTCCTGATCGAGTCGGCCGAATCGGCGGCGGTCTACGTGATCCACGTCGCGGCCGACGGCGCGGACATCATTGTTCCCTATGCGCTCGGGGATGGGTCGTTCGATGACTTGGGCTACGGCGACGCGGTGCTCGCTGCCGGAGAGACGCGCATCGTTCCCCATCCGGACAGCGGTGTGAAGTTCCGGATCGACTCCCCGAGCGGTACGGTGGAGACCTTCTTCTTCGCCAGCACACCGCAGCTCCTCCCTCCCGAGGCGCTCGAGAGCTTGCGTCGCTCCGTGGTGGGTGCCGGGACGGAGGTCGAGAAGGTGCGTTCGATCGTGGAGTCTCGATTCGTGGCCGTCTCGCAGCTCCGAATCCCGGTGCGATGATGGGTACGGGGGACTTCGAGTCCCGACAGTCGTGCCGGCGGCCGAGAGCTCGGGGTCCCGGCAGGAGCGAGTCCCGACGGGCTGCCGAGGAGGTGTCGATGTCGCCGTGGATCCGCAGGCTTCGCGCGGTCGCGATGATGATCGGAGGTGCCGTGATCCTCGCGTCGCCGACATCCGCGGACACGATCGCACTCCAGAGTGCCGTCGTGTTTCCCGGCGAGTCGTTCCCGTTGCAGGTCCTGCTCGACAACGAGGCCATCTGTCAGGGCTGGTCGGTCGGAGTGTGCCACGACCCGACACTGTTGACGCTCGACGAGGTTTCCTTCGGTGCGGACAGCCAGGCCTTGGATCCTCAGTTCGCGCAGACGACGCAGTACGAGGCCGGGTTCACGAGCGGCGTCGTCATCAGCTTCCTCGGAGTGGTCACCCTACCGCCGGGCGACCAGCTCGCGCTCTACGACCTCGTCTACGTCGCGTCGAGCGACGAGGCTCCGACGGAGGTGTCGTTCTGTGACACGCTCGGCAGTCCTCCGGTCACCACCGCCATCGTCCACGACGGTACATCGGTGACGCCGGATCAGGTGTCCGGCCTCGTGACGATCGACACCGCGTTCCTGCGGGGCGACTGCAACGACGACGGTGCGCACGACTTGGCCGACGCAGTCTTCGCCGAGCAGTACCTGTTCGTCGGCGGCGCCGATCCCGCCTGCGCGAAAGCGTGCGATGCCAACGATGACGGGTTCCTCGACCTCGGCGATCCGATCACGTTGCTCAATTGGCTGTTCTCGGATGGGCCGCCACCCGGACCTCCGTTTCCGCAGTGCGGCGACGACCCGACCCCTGACGCGATCCCTTGCTCGACTTCTGCTCTACTCGGATGTTCCTGACGCATCGACCGTGGGTTCGACTCGATCCACGACGAAGCCCCGCGCGAAACCGTGTCCGCGCGGGGCTTCGTCCGTTTCTCCGTCGACCTGGACCCGGTTCAGCCTCGGGCCTTGGAGAGCGCGGAGTCGTAGTCCGGCTCC
>JAGQRC010000907.1 GCA_020425835.1 Planctomycetota bacterium
ATCACCGACTCCGAGCAGCGCGAGCGGCTGCGAGAGCTCGCGGAGTCCCTGGAGGTCGAGGACAACTTCGGGGTGATCGTGCGCACCGCGGGCCAGGGCCGGACGCGCCGTGAGCTCGAGCGCGACCTCCGCGGGGTGAAGCAGGTCTGGTCCGACATCGCCCGTCAGTGTCACGTCGTGAAACCCCCGGCGCTGCTGCTCGAGGAAGCGGACCTCGTCATTCGAACGGTGCGCGACCTCTGCGGCCCCGACGTCGAGGAGATCGTGCTCGACGATGAGGATGCCCGGGAGCGCGTGGCGACGTTCCTCGACCGGACCGCGAGCCGCAGATCGAGGGCTCACGTGCGGCTCCACTCGAGCGCGGTCCCGATCTTCCACCGGTACGGCATCGAGGGTCAGATCGAGTCGATCTACGACCGCAAGGTGGCTCTGCCGAGCGGTGGCTCACTCGTGATCGACGAGACCGAGGCGCTGGTCGCCATCGACGTGAACTCCGGTCGATCCCGCGATCAGGAGGACCTGGAGGAGACGGCGCTCCTGACGAACACCGAGGCGGCCGAGGAGATCGCTCGACAGCTCCGACTGCGCGACATCGGCGGCGTTGTCGTGTGCGACTTCATCGACATGCTCGACGCGGAGAATCGTCGACGCGTCGAGACGGCGCTGCGCGACGCGCTCCGACGCGATCGGTCGAAGACCTGGCTGGCCCGCATGTCGCGCTTCGGGCTGATCGAGATGACGCGACAGCGATTGCGACCCTCGAAAGACAAGGTCGGGCGACGTCCCTGCCCGACGTGTCAGGGACGCGGGTCGGTGCGTAATCCGCACCTGGTCGCCGCCGCCGTGCTGCGGCAGTTGCGGGGCGGACTGATCGCCTCGACCGTCCAGTGCGCCGAGGTCTGGGCGGGTCCCCATCTCCTGGAGTACCTCGCCAACGAACGGCGGGAGGGCCTCCTGGAGATCGAGACCCAGGCCCACAAGCCGGTGACCCTTCACCTCGGCGCCGAGCTGCCTTCCGACGGGTTCGAGGTTCGGTTCCGATGAGCCGCCTCGCTCTGGACGGAGCGAGACTCCACCGGTATCCTACGCGGCTTCGGTCGAGGTCGGACGCCCGCGGAGGCTGTCGCAAGTGCCCTGGATTTAGGGGTTTGCCGACGGAGATGCTCTCCGAGGTGGTCGCGAGCCGACTCGACCCGAGCTCGAACTTCGGCGATCTCGCGCGATGGACGGACGATCCTCTCCGGACCGGCCCGCCGCATCCGAACGATCGCCGACAGACGAAACGGAAACAGAAGAATGCACGCCATCTTTCGCGACGGCGGTCGCCAGTACCGCGTCGAAGAGGGGCAGTCGGTCTACATCGACCTGCGCCCCTGCACGGCGGGAGACACGATCGAGCTGAGCGAGGTCCTCGCCATCGAGGACGGGGGCTCCTTCTCGATCGGTAAGCCGCTGCTCGAGGGTGCCAAGGTCGTGGCCGAAGTCGTCGGTGAAGCCGCCGGCCCGAAGCTGATCTTCCATCGCTTCCGACGCCGGAGAGGTTCGCGCAGCCGGCGCGGACACCGACAGCACTACACCGAAGTTCGCGTCAAGAGCATCCAGAAGTAGAGGAACCTCTCATGGCTCACAAGAAGGGGCAGGGCGCCTCCCGCAACGGGCGCGACTCCAACCCGCAGTACCGAGGCATCAAGCGATACGCCGGCGAGGTGGTTCGGGCCGGGAACATCCTCGTCCGTCAGTGCGGAACGAAGTTCCACCCCGGAAGCGGGGTCGGGGTCGGACGTGACTTCACGCTCTTCGCGCTCGTCGACGGCACCGTCTCCTACGACTCCCGGCGCCGCGTCAGCGTGCGAACCGCCTGAGGCAGTTCACACCGTCGCAGCGACGGAACCGCCTCGAGGCGATGAACAGACAGACCGATCGAGGGAGGCGGCCGCAACGCGGGGCCTCCCTCGGTCTTTTCGTGTCGACGTCGCGCTCCGGTTCCTCGACCGAGCCGCGCACCGTCGAACCCAGTGTCGGAGCTTCCACCTCCAT
>JAGQRC010000908.1 GCA_020425835.1 Planctomycetota bacterium
TCAGGTGCTGCGCGATCTGCGCGAGATGGAGAGCATGAGCCTGGTCAGCCGCATCGAGCGCGTCCTCGAGCTGACTCACTACTCCGAGTACCTCGACCGCACCGACGCCGCGAGCGCCGAGGAGCGGCGCTCCAACCTCGACGAGCTCATGTCGGCTGCCCACGATGCCGAGGTCCTGTTCGCGCAACTCGATCGAGCGGGCCTCTCCACGTCATCCCCGGGCGTCGACGATCCTCCTGCCGATCCCCTCTCCCGATTCCTCGAGCGCATCGCGCTGATGAGCGATCTCGACGACTGGGATGAGGTGCGGGACAAGGTCACGCTGATGACGCTCCACGCCGCGAAGGGCTTGGAGTTCGACCACGTGATGATCCCTGCGGTCGAGGACTCGATCCTGCCCCACACGCGCTTCGACGGCGACACCGATCTGGATGAGGAACGACGCCTCCTCTACGTCGGCATCACCCGCGCGCGCCGCACGGTGCGGCTCTACTACTCGAGCTACCGACGACTCTACAACCAGAACGAGCCGCGCCGACCCTCGCCGTTCCTGCAGGACATCAGCGGCGATGGTCTCGTGTTCGAACAGTCCATGGATGACCTGTACGGCGGCGACTTCGAGCCTTCCGGTCGACGCGGCGGCTGGGGGCGCGGTGCCGACTCGTGGGCGGGGAGCGGTCGCTACGACGAATTCGATGATGCCGATTTCGGCGACCCGTGGGATGACGGAGCGTTGGAGATCCTCCCCGGTGCGCGCCTCGAGCACGATCTCCTCGGAGTCGGCGTCGTCGAAGCGATGAGTGGTCTGGGTCACTCTCGTCGGATCACCGTGCGCTTCGAGGAACACGGTCGACTGCAGATCCTGGGCAACGAGAACTTCCGGATCATCTCCGGTCCGGACTTCGAGGATCACGCGTGAGTTTCCGGACCCTCGCCTCGGCGATCCTCATGGTGAGTCTGCTCACTCCCACCACACTTCTCGCACACGAGCTCGCGTTCGGAGTCGGAACCCAGACCGCATTCTTCTTCCACCCCGACCACTTGGACATCGAGCTCAACTTCGGAGTCTCGAGCGCGGAGTGCTGGACCTACCTGACCCGCATGGACTCCGACTACGACGAAGTCATCTCGGAGGCGGAGGCGCAAGCGTTCCTGTCCGCGTGGGCGCCGAAGCTCCTGGCCGGCCTCGATCTCCGCGTCAACGGCGTCGCGCTCCACCCCGAGATCGTCGAACAGTGGGAAGTTGGAATTCGAGGACGCCTGCTGACGAAAGCGCTCGACGCTTTCTACAAGCTTCGAGCCCCTCTCCCCCGCGAGCTCCCCGGTGGAGGGTGGTGGCTCCACTTCCGCGACACGACCTTCGAGACCGAGCCATCGTCGCAATTCTGTTGGGTCCGACGCATCGGCCAGGGAGAGTCGATGAGCTACTGGATCTTCGAGCCGCCCCCACAGCCGATGTGGGGTGGCGACTTCCAAACTGCCGGACGCGCCTTCACCGTCTTCTTCGACGACGAGTTCCGCACCGACATCCTGCCGGGCACGACGTCGGTCCCCATGCCGAGTCAACTCCGTGCGCTTCTCGACGCGGGGAGCGATCCGACACCGACGGGGAGCGGGGATGAGCCCGTCGCGGAGCCTCGATCGGAGCCCCGAGGAGACGACGCCCGCATCGAGGACACGTCGACGCCGCGACCACTCCTGACGGGGTCGATTCTGGTCGTCGGATTGGGCCTGGTGGCGTTGGTGTGGTGGGCGAGACGGCGAAGGGCTTGAGCACCGATTCGAAGGCGCCCTGTCCGAGCTCGAGATGATCCAGCCGGCTTCTCAACTGGTGGATACGGCGAGTTTCGGCTGGAGTGCTGGCCGACGGAAGCTCGGGCTCTCGGCCGGAATGAGTTTTTCAACGGACTGCTTCCATGAGAAGGCTAGGGAAGTCAAGGCCCCGACGTGGCGGGGCCCCTTCCTTTGGGTCTCCAACCTTGCTTTCCGGTTCCTGGGGTCGTGGGTCGAGTTCCGTTCAGGAGTCGAAAGA
>JAGQRC010000909.1 GCA_020425835.1 Planctomycetota bacterium
GACGCCCCCGGTCCCCGCGATCGTGGAGAAAGCGGTCGAGATCTTCCGCGGGAGGCTTCACTCGTCGCGGCCTGCGATGGACCCCGAACGAGAGCACGGGTAAGCTCCCTCTTCCAGAGCGAAGGCGAGGCAATCGTGAATCTTCCGGACATGGGAGGTCTCTTCCAACAAGCGCAGCGGATGCAGAAGGAGCTGCGCGATGTTCAGGATGACCTCAAGAAACGCATCGTCGTCGGCGAGTCCGCCGGTGGGATGGTCAAGGTCTACACCACCGGGCAGCAGGACGTGAAGAAGGTCGAGATCGAACCAGCCGCGGTCGACCCGGACGATCTCGGCATGCTGGAGGACCTGCTACTCGTCGCGATCAACGCGAGCCTCGAGAAGTCCAAGCAGCTGGCTCGGGACGAGACCCAGCGGGTCACCGGAGGAATCGACCTCCCCGGGCTCTTCTGACTCGGCGAGGTGTGGCTTGCAGTTCAGCGGAGTACTCGATCACCTGATCCACGAGTTGACCCGGCTCCCGGGCATCGGTGCGAAGACCGCCGAGAGGCTGGCCTTTCACCTCCTCAAGGCACCGAAGGCAGAAGCGCTCGCGCTCGCCGAGGCGATTCGACGACTCAAGGAGGAGCTGCGCCAGTGTCAGCGCTGCCACAACATCGCCGACGGTGAGTTCTGCGAGATCTGCAAGGACCCAGCACGCGATCACAGCATCGTCTGTGTCGTCGAGCATCCCAAGGACGTTCAAGTCATCGAGGCGAGCGGGGCCTTCCAAGGGCTGTACCATGTCCTCGGCGGCAGCTTCTCACCGCTGGAAGACCGTGGGTCCGACTCGATGACGATCGCCCATCTGGTAGAGAGAATCGAGGTCGAGGGCATCCAGGAGCTGATCCTGGCCACCAATCCGGACTTCGAGGGAGACGGCACTGCGTTGCTCGTCAGCCGTGCCGTCGAGAACACGAGTGTCCGGATTTCGCGGCTCGCCCGAGGGGTGCCGACGGGAGGGCAGCTGGAGTACATGAATCGGAGTATCATCAGCGATGCCCTTTCCGGCCGACAAACCTATCGACGCGACGACTGAGGACTATCGATCGCCACGATTGCGAGACCGGCCGGCGTGGGGAGCGACCCGTTTCGTTCTCGCGTTGCTCGTGCTCCTCGTCGCCGGAGGCTCGTCACTGGCGGGGGAGTCGATCACGCTCGTCGAGGACGCAGGCCTCAGAGTCTCCGTCCAACGGGTTGGGGTGCTTCAGCAGGGCGAGGAGTGGATCCCCGTCCTCGTGCGCATCACGAACGGTGGCACCACGCATCGAGCTGGCGAACTGCGATTCGATCGTGACGCCGGTGTGACGCGCGTGACGTGGGCCTTCGAGGTGTCTCCTGGCCTGGAGAAGTCCCGTATCATCGCGGTTCGTGCGCCCGATTCGTACGCCCTGGCCACCCAGGTCCGACTGGTGGGGGACGACGGAGCGCTACTCGCGGAGTCGTCTCTGGACCTCGGATGGTTCGGCGCGACCAACAACCTGACGTGGATCGTCGGCGGCGAGGGGACGGGAGCCCGCGGTTTGGCTCGCGACCTCGCGACCTCGCGAGTCGCCTCCCTGGAGATCCACCCGGAGCCGATCCTCACCTCGACGCTTCCCGACTGTCTCGAAGGCTACACCTCCGTCGACCACATCATCCTGGTCGGTGTCGACCCGGGCGAACTTTCTGCCCGCCAACACAGCGTCCTCGAACGAGCCGTTCGAGGCGGTCTCGTCGTCTGGCTGGTGGAGGACGGACAAGGAGTCGGCGGCGGTTGGGTCGTCGGACCGAGAGCGCGACGCAGTGAGCCTCTCGTTCTTCGTTCGTCGACAGCGGAACCTGCCGGATCGTACGTCTCCTACGAAGACGACCCAGGTGAACCCGGTAAGGAGACGGCGTCGATCTGGGTCGCCGAAGGCTCGTTCCGACCCGTGCCTCTTTATCTCCGCTATCGATTCGGTCTCGGCGAGTGGCGTCGTTGCGCGGCGTACGAGTCGAACGGGA
>JAGQRC010000910.1 GCA_020425835.1 Planctomycetota bacterium
GAGATCGAGACGCCGATCCGAATCGATTCCTTCCCGCAGTCCGACTGACGGAACGTCCCCCCACCCTTCACGAGCCTGCATGTCAGCTCGCGGCGTCGTCCCCGCGGACCACCAACTCGAAGCCCTGGGAGGCGAGGGTCTCGGCCTCCGCCCGGAGGTCGGCCAACGTGACGGGGTAGTCCTCGACCCATCGGGAGTCGAGGGTGAGGATCAGTCGGCGAGGGGCAGCGTCGATCGAGAACGCCGGCAGGGCCTCGGGATCCCGACTCCGGTGGAGGACGACGGCGAGTCGCAACAGGACGACGAGCCACCAGCCGTGCTCGGGATCGAGGTGCGAGACGGCGGCGAGGAGCTCCGGGAGGAGCTTCTTCCGATGCAATCGCACGAGGATCGCCAGGTTCTCCTGGTCCCCGCGCGAGAAGCCGTCGAGTCGGGCGTTGCGGACGAAGTACTCGCCGTGCTTGTGGTAGCCGACGTGGGCGATGGCCAGCCCGACCTCGTGGAGGCGAGCTCCCCACGTCAGGAGCCGTCGCGGGAACTCATCGCCGACCCCGATCACCGGCCGGACCGCGTCGTACAGCACCGTCGCGGTGCGCTCGACTCGCAGCGCTTGCGCCTCGTCGACCTGGAAGCGACGCATGATGCTTCGGATCGTTCGGTCGCGGACGTCATCGTGCTGGAAGCGACCGTGCAAGTCGTAGAGGAGCCCTTCCCGGAGCCCCCCCGCTGCCGCGGTCATGCGATCCACCTCGAGGCTCTCGAAGATCGCCAACAGGATCGCGAGACCACCGGGCAGCACGGGTCGGCGATCCGCCTTCAGCGTCGGCAACCGCAACGCGTCGATCGAGCCCGCCGCGATCATCGCCTTGCGGATTCGACGGAGTCCCTTCCAGGTGAGTCCGTCCGACCACCCGGTCTCCCCGAGGATGCGCTCGAGAGCGTGCGCGGTTCCCGACGAGCCGAGACAAACGTCCCACAGCCCCGGCCGGAACGAGTGGACGAACGGCTGAAGCTCCACGCGGGCCGCCGTCACCGCCGCCTTGAACGCCTCGCGCGTGATCTCGCCCTTGGGAAAGAAGCGCATGCTGTACGAGACGCAGCCGATGCTGATGCTCTCCGCTTCGAGGAGCTCGTGGCCCTCGCCGAGGATCAGCTCCGTGCTCCCACCGCCGATGTCGATGACCAGACGACGGGCATGACGCGAGGAACTGGCGTGCACGACTCCGAGGTAGACCAGACGGGCCTCCTCGGTCCCGGAGATCACGTGGACGGGATGCCCGACCGCGGCTTCGCAACGTTGGATGAACGCCTGGACCCCTACCGCCTTGCGAAACGTGTTCGTCCCGACGACTCGGACCCGATCCGACTCGAGGCTTCGCAACGGACCGCCGAACCGCTGCAAGCACTCGAGCGCACGCTCTTGCGAGGCTTCGTCGAGCCGGCGATCGGGGCCGAGACCCCCGGCCAGTCGAACCCTCTCCCGCTGGCGATCGATGACGCGCACCTCACCCGGGAACAGCCGAGCGACGATCATGTGGAAGCTGTTCGAGCCGAGGTCGACGGCCGCGCCGAGGGGGGCGTCTCGATTCGGTGAGTCGGACCCGGTGAACTCGGGATGCGCGCTCGGTGCAACCGCGCCGACATTGCCCCCCTCGGGATCGCTCATCGGGGCGTCCGTCCGAGTTGGCGCAGCACCCGCGGGGGCAGCAGCCAGAGCAGCTCGGCCTTCGGCTCACCCGGTCGAGGGCCGCCGGCGACGCCCCACGCGAAGTCGAGACAGGCCGTGCCGCACTTCTTGAGGAACACCGAGCCGAACCTCGCGCCGATCGACGCGGCCACGACCCGATCGAGGTTCGGCGAGTGCCCCGTGCAGAGCACGCGCTCCTCGTCGATCGATGCGAGGGTCGCGAGAAGCTCAGCGGGCTCGGCCCCGGGAACGAGAGCATCGGTGATCTCGACCGCGGCTTCGACGCCGAGCACTTCGGAAGCGATCTCCGCCGTCTGGTAAGACCTCACCAACGGG
>JAGQRC010000911.1 GCA_020425835.1 Planctomycetota bacterium
GTTCCGCAGCTCGGACGTCGAGGTCTGTCGTCCTCGACGGGCCCGATACGAGAAGTACCGAACCGGAGCGCCGGTGCGACCGTCGATCACCGCGATCTCGACCTGCTGCTCACCGGCGGGGTCACTCATCAACTCGAGATCGGTGGTCCCCGCCGCGACCGTCCAGGATCGTCCGTCGAGGCGGAGCTGGTAATCTCCGGGGGTCAGGCCGAGCACGGTGAAGCGGCCCTCGCCGTCCAGCGTCGTGAACTTCAGCTCGGAGTCGCGGGTCACCTCGAGCTGTTGCCACGGCACCGGTCGGCCATCTCCCCCGACGACTCGCCCGCTGATCCGCGAACTCCAACCGACTTGGGCGCGGAACACTTCGTCCGAGTAGCGACGCTCGGCGACGACCTCCAGAGGCTGGCTCGACTCGGCCGACAGGTAGTTCCCTTCGATCTCGACCGACACCGCGTGCACACCGGGCAAGAGGTTGGAGACGCGGAACCGACCCTCGGCGTCGGTCCGACCGGTGCGGCTCGAGTGCGTCCGCTTCGCATAGCAGCTCACGGAACGATCCGCGACCGGCTCGCCCAGCTCATCGACGATCCGACCGTCCACGACGGCTCCCGTGCGGGCCACCCAATCGCCCAGATCGAGCCCTTCGGTCGGGAGGAAGACATCGAGGTGGGGATCGGCGACTCGATCGGGAGTCTCCGCCCACAGAGAGACCTCGTCTCCGCGCGTCGCCCAGAAGCGGAACTCCCCGTCCGCCTCGACGACCACTTCGGCGTTCCTCGCACCCAGGTTCTTCGTGCAACGCCACGAGATCGTGCCGGACAACGGATGCCCGTGGCCATCGACGAGGCGACCTCGGACCGGGGCACCGGGCTCCAGATCCAAGCGGTAGTCCTCACGAGACTCCCCGGACGCGAGGCGCACGCCTTCACCGTGGTAGGGGCCGGGTCGAATGTAGCCGTCGGCCCGCGCAGTGACCTGGAAGGAGCCCGGGTCGACGAGCATGCCTTCGAGCCGAAAGCGCCCTTCGTCGTCGGTTCGAACCTCGCGCAGCGTGCGGTCGAAACAGGTGGCTCGAACGACCGCGCCGGAAATCGGGCTCTGCGTGAACTTGTCGAGCACGGTTCCCGACAGCACCGAGCCACGGCAGACCTCGACTCGGAGATCCGACGAGTCGTGCTCCATTCGAAGACGCAGGAAGCGGGTGGTCACCCACTGCGGGTCTTCCGAGAGCACGTCGTAGGAGCCCGACTCCAGCTCGACGTCGAAACGACCGTCCGAGCCACTCTCGAACCGCGCGACATCGGCGCCGGTGTTCACCGCGACGCAACGAAACGAGATTCCGGGACGCGGAGCGGACGACGTATCGATCACGATCCCCTCGATGTGGAGTTCGCTCGGTCCGCCGGTCGCGGTCGCGCTCACGGCGGTGCGATCCGCCGTCGCGGACACCGGTGACGCCTCGCCCCGGGATCCCACTCCCGAGAGATCGGTGACCGCTGTCGCCCTCTCGCCCTCCGGCTCGACGCTCCCGCCGATCGCGAACTTCCAGACCAAGCCACCGCCGCCGAGCAACAGCGCCAACGGGATCACCACGCTCCAGTGCTTCACCGCCACGATCCAACCTCCGAGACTCCACCAAGACCACGCCCCGGCGCCCGCTGCGCTCGCAGCGACACTCGTCGCGGTCGCTCGATCGATCCCGAATGCGTCGATCAACAGCACGCACCAAACTTGGCGATCGCCGTGCTGCTCATCGAGTCGCGCTCGGATCCGAGCGAGGCCACGACTGAGCCATACCCGCACCGTGGAGCTCGGAACGTCGAGACGTTCGGCGATCTCCTTGGGGCTCGAGTCGTCGAAGTATCGGAGGAGGAGGGCCGATCGGTAGGGCTCGTCGAGCTCCAGGACCCAACGGGTCAGCTGATGATGGAGCTCCGCCCGCTCGACGGCGTCCTCGGCCACGACGCGCTCCGGACGAGCGCCCCGCTCTTCCCGGCGCGAACGCCGGGATCGATCGCGGAAG
>JAGQRC010000912.1 GCA_020425835.1 Planctomycetota bacterium
AGAAGGAGGGCGGTGCGGCGGCCGGCGGCGGGATGAAGCGTCCCCCGACCCCCGTCGAAGTCGCCGACGTGACCGTCTCCGACCTCGTCGATCAGTTCCATGCCGTCGGGACGGTGCGGGCGGTGGAGTCGATCACCGTCGTCTCCGAGATCGGCGGCGTGCTGCGCGCGCTACCGTTCCGCGAGGGCGATCACGTCGCGAGGGGAACGCTGCTGGCGCGCATCGACGATGCCGAGCTGAAAGCCGCTCTCGATCGCTCCGAGGCGGTGCGCGAACAGAGTCAAAACGCATACGACCGGGTCAAACGGGTCGTCGAGCAGAACGCCGGGTCGGCGCAGGATCTCGATGACGCGGCCGCCGCCCTCAAGGTGGCGGAGGCGGAGGTCGACCTGGCGGCCGCCCGTCTGGAAAAGACCCGCATCACGGCGGCGTTTTCGGGTGTCGTGGGAGCCCGCTCGCTCTCCGTGGGTGCCTACGTGCAACCGGGAACTCCCATCACCGATCTGACTCGCCTCGACGAGATCGAGGTCCGCTTCAGCGCGTCCGAGCGGTATGCCCCGCGCCTGGAGCGCGGAGCGATCGTCTCGGTCTCGACGACGGCGTTCCCCGGCGTCTCGCTCTCCGGACAGATCCACGTGGTCGACCCGGTGCTCGATCCCGACACCCGCTCGGCCACGGTGATCGCGCGCGTCGCGAATCCGCAGGAACAGTTCCGTCCGGGGATGTCCGCGGACGTGACCGTGGACCTCACCACCTATCCCAACTCGGTCACGGTCCCCAGCGAGGCGATCTTCGCGGAAGGGAACAGCAATCTCGTCTACGTCGTGGGCGCCGACAGCACCGTGGCACGGGTCCCGGTCGAGGTCGGCATGCGACTCCCCGCCGCGGTCCAGATCGTGAGCGGGCTGGAGCCGGGAATGAAAGTCGTCCGAGCCGGGCACCAAAAACTCTATCCCGGGGCCAAGGTCATGCCCGTCAATTCGGGGGATGACGCGGCCCAAGCGAGTCATTCATGAAGCTCAGCGAGATATCGATCCAGCGTCCGGTCTTCGCGACCGTCATGAGCATCGTGATCATCCTCTTCGGGGTGATCGGGCTCACCCGGCTGCCGGTGCGCGAGTATCCAGACATCGACCCTCCGATCGTTTCGGTGACGACCTTCTACCGCGGGGCCAGTCCCTCGGTCGTCGAGACCGAGATCACCGACGTGCTGGAGGAGCAGTTCGCGACCATCGAGGGGATCAAGACGATGACCTCCTCGAGCCGGGAACAGGGCTCCGTCATCACGATCGAGTTCGAGCTCAAGCGCGATGTCGAGGAAGCCGCCAACGACGTGCGGGACCGCGTCTCGCGCATGCGGGGCGCTCTCCCCGGGGAAGCCGACGACCCGATCGTCTCCAAGGTCGACACCAACGCCCAGCCGATCTACTGGGTGGCGCTTTCGAGCGACCGGCACAACGGGCTCGAGCTGTCGGAAGTGGCCGATCGCATCCTCAAGGAAAGAATCCAGCATCTCCCCGGCGTCGCCTCGGTTTTCATCGGCGCCGAGCGACGCTACGCCATGCGGGTCTGGCTCGATCTGGGCCGATTGACGGCCTATGGGCTGACCCCCGCCGATGTGGAGAGCGCGATCCGCCGGGCCAATGCCGAGATTCCGGGCGGTCGCGTGGAAGGAACAACCCGTGAGTTCTCGGTCCGTACCCGCGGCGACCTCCAGACTCCCGAAGAGTTCGGGGACATCGTGGTGTCGGAATCGAACTCGCAGCTCGTCCATCTAAAGGACGTGGCCGACGTCGCGCTGGGCCCCGAGGACGAACGCAGCATCGCGCGCTACAACGGTCAGTCCGCGGTCGGGTTGGGAATCGTCAAGCAGAAGAACGCGAGCACCCTGGAAGTCGCCCAACAGGTCCGTGAGGCGCTTCCCGGTCTCGGCCAGCTGTTGCCGGAAGGGATGCGGCTCGACACCGCGTACGACTCGTCGACGTTCATCGACGCCTCGATCCATCAGGTGACCGAGACGA
>JAGQRC010000089.1 GCA_020425835.1 Planctomycetota bacterium
GCCGGCGAGCTCGGACGTGGGTTCGCCGTCGTCGCCGGCGAGGTGAAGGAGCTCGCGAACCAGAGCTCGAGGGCGACCGAGGATATCAGTCGGCGCATCGAGGCGATCCAACAGAGCGTGGCCTCGTCGACGACGGGAATCGAGCAGATCCGCGAGACCATCAGCGAGATCCTCTCCACGACGACCGACATCGCACGCACCGTTCGGCAAGAGGCGAGCTCGAGTCGAGAGGTCTGCCACGAGATCGTCGGGGCGGCCGAGGGTGGGGAGAGAATCTCGAGCGTCGCGCGCCGGTTGATCGAAACGACCAGCGCCGCGGCGACGGGCGCCGAGCACACCCGCGCGACGGCGCTCCACCTCGCCAACCTCTCGGGGAGTCTCGAGAAACACGTCGGCCAGTACGGTTGATGGCTCGCGCCATGGGGGTGTCGAGCACCCCCATGAGCAGCAGCGCGGCGCCCAAGACCGTGAACGCGAGGAGTCGACGGAACCGGGAACCCAGGCGCCCTCGCACCGCCGCGGACGGTCGCAGATCTGAAGAGGCTTTCTCGATCCAGACAACGATCCGGCGGGTGTGGAGCCTTCCTTCTCACCGGCGGCAATCGTAGGATCGGACAAGCCGTTGTCTGCTCGCACCTTGCCTCGCCGGGCTCGCGCACCGCTCGACTTCCCCGATGCGGAATGCCGCCTGCACTCCGAAGGGCGACGCGGCTCCGGTACGATGGCGGGGTCGAACGGGTCTTCGGAAGGGGGCGAGATGTCGAATCGTGAGGGCCTGAGCCGAGGTCGTCCTGGGATCGGGGCGAATGACCTTCCGGCTGGGGCAGCAGAGACTTCCGCCCCCCTCTGGGCGGGCGAGATTCCATTCGACTTCGTGCAGCGCTACGACCAGGTCGGACCGAGATACACGTCGTATCCGACCGCCCCCCACTGGCACGAGTCGACCCCGGCGGAGTTCGCAGAGGACCGACGGAGCCTCCCCGACGCCCGAGGGCTGTCGCTGTATTTCCACCTTCCCTTCTGCCGGGAGCGATGTCACTTCTGCGGCTGCTCGGTGGTGATCACATCGAAGGACGCGATCCGCACTCGATACGTCGACGCCCTCATCCGCGAGATGGATCTGGTGCTCGAGGAGAACGGAGACCTCGCACGGGTTCCGGTCGAGCAGATCCACTGGGGAGGCGGCACCCCGACCCATCTCTCCCTCCCGGACATCACCCGCCTGGCGGCCGCGATCCGTTCTCGTTTCCGGGTCACCGACGACGCCGAGGTCTCCCTGGAGGTCGATCCGCGAGTAACGACCGAGGAGCACCTCCGAGTCGCGCGCGATGCGGGATTCGGTCGCCTCAGCCTCGGGGTCCAGGACATCGACCCGATCGTCCAGGAGTCGATCGGGCGGATCCAACCAGCGAAGATGACGATCGACCTCGTCGACCAGGCGAGGAAGCTCGGCTACCAGTCGGTCAACCTCGACCTCGTCTACGGACTTCCGGACCAGACCCAGGCCAGCTTCAGTGACTCCGTCTCGATGGTGCTCGGTCTGCGACCCGACCGCGTGTCGCTGTTCTCCTACGCACATGTCCCCTGGATCCGGGAGAACCAGCGGAAGATCGATGCGTCGAGCCTGCCGACGGGAGAAGCGAAGTTCGCGATCTTCCACCGAGCCCTCTCGGAGCTCGTCGGGGGCGGGTACGAGTTCATCGGGCTCGACCACTTCGCGCTGCCCGATGACGAACTCGCCGAAGCGCGTCGCGAGGGGACGCTCCAGCGCAACTTCCAGGGCTACTCGACTCGAGCGGGTCTCGCGCTGCTCGGATTCGGGTCGACCTCGATCAGCTCTCTCCCTCGAGCGTACGCACAGAACGCGACGAAACTGATCGACTACCTGAACGTGATCGAAGGGGGAGGCCTCGCGACGATTCGCGGGTGTCACTGCACCGACGAGGACCTCTTGCGCCGTGACGTGATCAACGAGCTGATGTGCAACTCACGGCTCGACGTGGCTCGCCTCGAGCGTGAGCGCGGCCTGGTGTTCGCAGAGCGTTTCGACAAGGAGCTCGATCGTCTCGTCGCCCTCGAGCGCGACGACCTGATCCGCGTGTCCCCATCGGAGATTCGGGTCACCGATCTCGGGCGCGTTTTCGTCCGCAACATCGCGATGGTCTTCGACACCTACCTCGATCGGGGGAACCCATCGGACGGTAGTTCCGACGGGCGCGACGACGGCCCGGGCCGACCGATCTACTCGCGCACGGTGTGACGGGCGGACGTCACATTGCTGGATGGGCTGTTTCCCCGACCCGCGCGGGACTTCCCCGGTCGGCGGCTGCTGCGCTTGCTCCTTCGTTCGATCCACATCGTGGCGGCGGCCCTGTTCACCGGATCGATCGCCTTCGATCAACCGACGAACCTGGTCGAGGGTTGGGCGTGGGGAACCGCAGCGACGGGCTTCGTGCTGTTCGGGACCGATCTGTGGGCGAGCTGCGCGGTTCTTCTCGAGGTTCGAGGCGTGGTGGTCGCATCGAAGACCCTGCTGCTCGGCGGGATCGTCGTCCTCATCGGAGGTGAAGCCGAGTCCCGCGATGTCCCCGTGGCGCTCGCCGCGACAGCGATCGTCATCGGGACGATCTCGAGCCACATGGCGGGCCGATTCCGCCACCGTGTGCTCGCGTTCCGAGAGCTCATCGAGCCGGATCGACGCAAGGGTTGAGGCCCGAACGGCGGTCGAGCGAACGCCTCACGCCTTTTTCGCGCCGGCCTTCTTCATCTGTTCGTGTCGCTCGAGGAACCGCTCCGCCTTCGCCTGGGTCTCGGGACGAACGTTCTCGCGTTGACGGCGAACGAAGCGGAGCACCTTCGACTTGTCATCGACGCTCTCGTAGGCGACGGCGAGCGCGGTGATCGCCTGCCCGATCGCGACGTTCTTCTCGTCCGGCGCCTCGAACTTCGACTTCCCGACCTGCAACAATCCATCGACCACTTTCGTGGCGCACTTGGGCTGGAGCTGCGCGATGCGCGCGGCACCGTTGATCGCGTTGGCCGCCGCGGCGAGGGTCGGGCCTTGGATCGGCTCGAGGAGTCGATCGAGAACCGAGTCGACTCTTCGCTTGTTGACGACGCCGGCCAGATTCGAGATCGCGGCCATCGCGTCCCAACGGAGGAACTCACTGTCGTCGCTCAGTCGGGTGATCAGCTGCTTCCAGTGATCGGCGAGCAACTCGGGCTTCTCCTCGCTGACCGCTCGCAGTAGCGAAGAGCATCCGTAGCGGATGGCGGGGAGGTCGGCGTCGAGCCCATCGAAGAGCTCCGCGACCCGCTCCGGATTCCGGAGCACCCGCTTCAGTAGCTTCAGGCGGAGCGCGCGCGTTTCGTCTCGATCGCCGAGTTCCGAACCGCGGCAGAGGTCCTGATGCAATCGGGGGAGCGCTCGCTCCAGAGTGGCTGGCTCCCGCTCCGGGGTGGTCTGGGTACGCGCGATCACGGCCGCTACCTCCATCCTCCGCGCTGACGGCGTCGCGTCAAAATAGCACGATCCCGCCACGGCTGGATACGTCGAGTTTCTCCGGGCGCCCTGCCGCCGGACGGTCGGACTCCGGCGGGACCGGTCCCTCAGGCCAGGGCGACTCGGACCGCAGGAATGACCTCGAAGTCCAGCAGCTCGATCCGCGCTGCCAGGGAGTCTTCCGCGAGCGGCTCCCGGCGGGCGAGGTCGGTCGACAGGTACTTCTTGTTGCAGTCGGCGAACACGGTGGTCACGACCCCTGCCTCGGACTCGAAAGCGAGCTGGATCGCCCCGTGAAGGTTGGCCCCGGAGCTGATCCCGACCCCCAATCCGAATCGGTGGGCCAACGCTTGAGACACCGCGATCGCCTCGCCGTCCCAGACGTCGATGATCCGATCGAGCTCCGCGAGACGCACGATCTGGGGGATGAACTCATCGCTGATCCCTTGGATCCGGTGCTTTCCCGTCCGTGTGCCCGTTCGAAGCGTCGGCGAGTTCGCCGGCTCGAGCGGATGAACCGCGATGGATGGCAAGGTCTCCCTCAGGTAGCGTCCGACACCCATCACCGTCCCCCCGGTGCCGACCCCGGCGACGAACGCCGTCGGCCGCAGGCCGCGCGACTCGAGCTGTGCGAGGATCTCCGGTCCCGTCGTTCGATAGTGGGCCCGCACGTTAGCCTCGTTGGAGAACTGGTGCGGGAGGAAGACGTCCGGCTCTCGCTCGGCGTAGTCGTCGGCCAGCGCGATACTGCCCAGGAAGCCCCCCTCCTCGGTCGACACGGGGATCACCGTGGCCCCGTGGCTCTGGATCAACAGAACGCGCTCGCGGCTCATCCAGTCGGGCATGTAGATCCGCACCTCGTGGCCGAGCGCCCGCCCCAGAGCAGCGAAGGCGATCCCCGTGTTCCCACTGGTGGCCTCGGCAATCACGTGGTCCGGCCCGAGCGACCCCGACCGGTAGGCCTCCTCGAGGATCGACAGCGCCATCCGGTCCTTGATGCTGCCGGTGTAGTTGTGGACCTCGTACTTCGCGTACACCGTGCGCACGCGATCCTCCAGCCGCACGGTGATCGCGAGCAGCGGTGTGTGACCTACCAGGTGCGCCAGGCAGCGCAGTCGCTCTGGAACCATGAATCCCCCTTCTCGCGCGTGCCAAGCAAATCCGGTCACCGTTGGCGAGTCCACCTCCATATCCCTGCGTCGACGACGATGCGCTCGGAGCCATCCGTCCGCTGAAGGACCGCTCTCGAGCCGAAGTGCGAGACTTCGAGGTCAGCTCCTTCGGCGAACGCCGGCGTCCTGGTCGATCCGTCGAGTCTCCGCCGGCTCTCGCCGAAGTCGAGGGCTGGTCCCGTTGGCACTTGCCGGCCCGGCACCGGTGCGCGGATCCGGCGAGCGCGGTTCGCATCACTGCGAACGTCACCTCCCCCGTTGTCGGCGCCGAGAACGCCCCGGTGACCTGCGAGCTGCCGAACGACACGGATCGGATATCCCTAAGCGCGGGGGCGAACGAGCCCTGGCCGCGAATCGGTGGGCCCGGACTCCGCAGCGCTAGCATCGCCCCATGATCCACCCTCGATCCGCAACCGCTCCGCGTGTCCCCACTCGCCAGGAACGATCGACTCCGACCGATCGATGGACCGACCTCCGGAGCTGGATCCTGTTGGCCCACGGAGCGGGAGCCCTCGCCCTCCTCGCAGCGGCCGGTATCGATGAGGGAACCGACGTCGGGCTCGGGCTACTGACGGGGGATCCCCTGACCGCGGCAGAGACGTATGTCGCGCACACGGGTCGAGCGACACTTCCCCCGTACCTCGGCTTCGTGTCCAACCTCGGCTGTACCCTGTGGTGTGCCGCCGCCGCGGTGAGTGCGCTCACCGCCATGGTCCTCCACAAGCGACGTCGTCAGCGGCTGGGCGGTGGCACGGACGTGAAGTTCTTCGCGCACGCCGCGGCGCTCGGCGCTCTCTTGCTGGTCGACGACCTGTTCATGCTGCACGACGGGATTCTCCCTGCAGTGCTGTCGGTACCCGAGCTCGTCACCCTGTCGGCGATCGGATTGGTCGCGTCCGCACACCTGATTCACTGGCGAACACGAATCCTGCGGACCGAGTGGCTCCCCCTCGCGCTCGCCTTGGCGTCGTTCGCGCTGGCGATCGGGATCGATCTCTGGCCGGGAGGCAACAGCGTCAGCGCAGTCGCCACCGAAGCCGCCAAACTGAACGGGATCATCGGTTGGACCCTGTACCACGTTCGCTGCGCCTGGCGGGTTCTCTGATCCGCTCCTCCCGATCGCGCGCCTGCTGTACTTCGACCCGGACCAGCGCTAAGTTCGGCTCATGATGCACCCACCCCCTCCGCCCGAGGAGGCCTCCGCCTTCGAACGCGAAATCGGACGTTACCGTCGATATCTCTCGTTGCTGGCGCGAATCCAGATGGACCGCAAACTCCGCGGGCGCATGGACCCATCGGACATCGTCCAACAGACGATGCTCGAGGCGTTCCAGGCCCGGGACCAGTACCAAGGAGAGGCGACCGGTCAACGGATCGCCTGGTTGCGACGCATCCTCGCGCGCAATCTCGCCGATGCCGCGCGGGACCACGGGCGCGCCCGACGGGATGTCGCTCTCGAGAGATCGCTCGAGCAGTCGCTCGGGACGTCGTCCGCCCGACTCGGGGAGTGGCTCGCTGCCGACCAGACCTCCCCGAGCGAACACGTCGCCCGCGACGAGGAGGTGCTCGATCTGGTCGACGCGCTGGTCGGGCTCGCGGATCGCGATCTCGACATCATCGTCGCCCGTCACTGGCACGGTCGCGCATTGTCGGAGATCGCCGGCGAGCTCGGAACCACGCGCTACGAGGTAACGAAGTCTTATCGCGAAGCGCTCGAGCGAGTCCGACAGCTCCTCGAGAGCGATCGAGACTGACCAACGGCTCGCGACCGATTCGACTCGGGATCGGAGCGCCTCAGTGATCGTCGGTGCCGGACTCCTCGTGCCCGGCCTGCCCGACCCCGTCACCGTGAACCTCGGAGTCGTGATGCGCACTCGCTCCTCGCGAGCGCTCGAACAGGAGACGCGCCTCCTCGACGAGCGGCTCGATGATCTCCGCGCGGTGCGCCCACTCGGTCCAACGGTCCTGGAACAACGCGGACACGTACGACTCCCGTGCGCGATCCACCTCGCCGACAGCCAACTCGCAGAGCACGCGGATCGCGAGCGCGACGCCGACACCGTCGCCATCGGCGCCCTCGAGACCAATCGAGTGCTCGAGCAGCGCGAGCGCAGCGCGAGCGTGCCCCATGCGGTACTCGATCAGCGCACGGGTTCGGAGATAGGCGGGAACACTCCCCCCTCGGCCCCCGAGCAGACGTTCCGACAGCCGATCCGCCTCGTCGAGGTCTCGGTACTCCCAGGGTGCCGTCGCGAGCAGCCACGCGAGATCGTTGATGGCACCGAGGCTTTCCGGGCTCCGCTCGATCACCCCTCGAAAATCCTCGATCGCGGCGGCGTACTCCGCCCGCTGGGCGCGCAGCAGTCCTCGTCGATAACGGGCCTCGAGGAGCTCGGAGTCCAGGGCGAGCGCCGCGTTCAGGTCCACGAGCGCTTCGTCTCGACGACCCAGGCTGTCGAGGATGCAGCCTCGGAGTTCCAGATGATGCTGGGGATCGGGGGGCTCCTCGGACAATCGAGCCAACTCGTCGAGTGCGTCGAGATGCCGTCCGAGATGCTGAAGGAGCCGGATTCGCCGACGACGGAGCTCGAGTTGGGCTTCGCCGTCGGCCTCCTCCAATCGTCGATCGATTCGAGTCAGCGAAGCGGAGTAGACCTCGCGGGGATACACGGAGCTCCAGCGTCGGGCATCTTCGAGGTCGCCGAGGTCGAGCTCCACCGCGAGCTCCGCTTCGGACTCCGGGGACTCGCCGGTCGACGGTGCGCCGAACGCCACGGGAAGCTCGAGACCCAACTCGGTGATCCTCTCCCGGAGCTCCCCGAGGTCCCAGAACTCGATCCGACGTCCCGCGCTGACGAGGACCCGACCTCCGCGCGCGAACTCCATGGCGCTCGCGCTCTGCGAACCGGAGCGGGTGAGTCGAACCAGCTCTCGTCCCGACTCCGGGTCGACGAGCTGGATCGCGAGCCCGACATCCGAATAGGCCATCACTCGAGCATCTGGTGTGAAACAGAGCGGACCCGATCCTCCCCCGAGATCGGTTCGCTCGAACGTGCGGGCGAGCGCACCGTTCGTCGCGTCGTAGAGTTCGTAGCGTCCCTGGCGGCTGACCGCCAGCCAGCGATCGTCCGGAGAGAAAACGAGATCCCGGAACAGCGTCCCTCCGGTGAGAATGTGCGGCGGCCGATCGGCCGTGACATCCCATACCCGCACCTCGTTTCCACGCCACGCCGCCGACGCCAACCACCGGCCGCTCCGCGAGAACGCGAGTCGCATCACGCCGAAGTGCCAAAGGGGTCTCGGGTCCGCATCACGATCGCTCTCGCGAAGGTCGACACGGGTCAACGAGAAGTGGTTTCCCATGCCGACAGCCCAGTGACCCAACCGGCCGACGGCGATTCGTCCGATGTGCTCCGCTCCAACCTCGAGCAATCTCTCGGGCGGTCCGACGTGAACCACGCAGCGGGCCCCCTCCTCGACGACCACGGGCCAGCGATGGATCCCATCGGCGGTGCAGACCCAGAGCGAGCCGGATCCATCGATGGCCAACCCGCTGACCGCCGAACTGGGGAGGATCGAGAGCCGCTCGCCGCTGGCGGCGTCCCAGAACTCCAGTCCCGCCGAGGATCCGCTGACGAGCAGCCGACCGTCGGGATGAACGGCCAACACGCGAATCTCGTCCAGCGGATCCGAGGTTCGGTGGACCGTTCCTCGGATCAATCGACCGAACCAAGGCGACCGCAGCGCGCCTTGGACCACCATTCGACCGGCCGGGCCGACGAGGAACTCACGCTTCTCCTCGAATCCAGAAGCCACTCCGACCAGCGATCGCAACGCCTCGGACTCACGGTGGACGTCCCACACGCGCATCGTCCCGTCGGTGCCGAGCGAGATCAGTTGCTGCCCGTCCGGCGCGAACGCGATGTCGGTCGCCGCTCGCTCGTGGACGCCGACTCGATGGACGCGCTCTCCCGTTTCGACATCCCAGACCTCGAGCTCTCCCCGACTCGACGCGGTCGCCATGCTGCGACCGTCCTCGGTGAACGCGATATCGTTGCAGGCCTGAGAGAGGAACACGGTCGTGTCGACCACCTCGCGGTGGAGATCGACGATCTGTACGACCGGCATCGTGAAATAGGCCACCGCGACATGCCGACCCGACGGCGACAGACGGAGCAGGTTCGGGGGACGGGTCAGAGGAACTCTCGAGCTCCACTCGCCGGTCCTCAGATCGTAGACTCGAAGTTGGAAGGGCTCGCCGACGACCATCTGCTCGTCGTCGAGATCGAACTGACCGGTTCCCATCGGGACCTCGTAGTGGCGCTTCCCCTCGAGCTCCCAGAGGTGGATCACCCCCGCATGATGGTAGAGCGCGCAGAACCAACGGGCGTCGGGCGAGAACCGCATCGTGTAGGGCTGCTCCTCGGGACCGACGTAATCTCGTGACTCTCCCTCTCCGGTATACGGTTGAACACGAATCCGCCCGCGCCCCTCGGAGGTCGCCACGCGAGTCCAGCGGCAATCGACGACGGCGAACTCCGAGAGGAACCGTTGGTTCGCCTCGCCGTCCGCCTGCACATCGACGAGGGACAACGCCGCGACGATCGCGTC
>JAGQRC010000913.1 GCA_020425835.1 Planctomycetota bacterium
CTACGGCAAGAAGCAACAGCGGGCGGTCCCGTTGATCGTCGGCGTCGCGCTGATGGTCCTCCCCTATCTCGTGACCAGCAAGGCGTGGAGCATGGTCGTCGGCGCGGTGCTCATCGCCGTGCCCTACTTCGTCCGCATTTGAGACCGGCGCGCGTCAGCTCCCGGAGAGTTCCTTGAGCAGCCAGAGCTTCGCGACGCGCCAGTCGTTCTTGACGGTGCGCTCGGACACGCCGAGAACCTCCGCGACCTGGCCGACCTCGAGGCCACCGAAGAAGCGCAGCTCGACCACACGGGCCTGGCGTGGATCGAGCTCCTCGAGTTTCTCGAGTGCCTCGTGTAGCTCGACGACGTCGAGCTCGGGTCCCTCACTCCCGAAGATCTCCGGGTCGACTTCGACTCGTTCGCGACCGCCGCCGCGCTTCTGTGCGCGACGCGCCTTCCCGTGGTCGACGAGCAACCGACGCATCGCCATGGCGGCGATCGCGAAGAAGTGTGCGCGACCCTGCCACTGCAGACGATCGATCTGCACGAGCCGCATGTAGGCCTCGTGAACCAGCGAGGTCGGGCTCAGCGTGTGATCCTTGCGCTCGCCCGCCAGGAGTCGATCGGCGACGGCGCGGAGCTCGCCGTAGACGAGGGGGATCAGCTCGTCGTAGGCATCGTCGCGACCCTGGTTCAGGCCGTTCAACAGTAGGGTCACCTCACCGGGTGACAAACCCTCGTGCGGTCGCTCGGCGTCGAACCCATCGGTCATCGCAGTCTCCCCCCGTTTCGACTTCGTCTCGTTCCGAGCGAGAATAACGGCCCACGCCGGGTCGGGACACCCATACACCCGCGTTCGAGACGTGACCTCACCCGGTGGCGCGGCTAGACTCGGTTCGGTCATCGAGCCATCCAGAAGCTCGAAGCCCGTTCGAACGTGGGGGTGCCAATGACATCGTGGGATGTTGGCCGGCTCCGTCGGCCGGTGTCGCATCTATTCGCCGGAGTTTGCGTCTTCGTTCTTCTGCTCGTCGGTGTCGTCCGAGTCGGCGCGCAGTGTCCACCGGTCGCGCTCGGTGATCCCGCCGCGCTGTCGGGCGGCGAGTTCGGGCATGCGGTGGCGTTCGATGGCGTTCACGCCGTGGTCGGGTCTCCGGGAGCCGAGCGCGCGGTGGTCTATCGATTCGACGGCTCCGGCTTCGTCGAGGTCACCACGTTGACGTCGTCGTCGGTGACCGCTTCGTCGCGCTTCGGGAGCAGTGTCGCGATCGTCGGCACGCTGATCGTCGTCGGCGCACCGAACGATGACGAAGTCGCCGTGGACGCCGGTGCCGTGGTCGTCTTCCGTTTCGACGGCTCGACCTGGGTCGAGGAGACGAAGTTGACCGCTGCCGCGCCAGCCGTCGGCGATCAGCTGGGACGGGCCGGGCTCGCGACGGATGGACAACAGATCGCGGCCGCTGCGCCGTCACCCGCCACACCGCGAGTGGTGTTGTTCCGACTCGAGTCGGGACTCTGGATCCCGTGGGACGAGCTTCTCCCGCAGCCGGGATCGGATGACGGATTCGGTGCCGACGTCGACTTCGGCGCGGGCTGGCTCGTCGCGACATCCGAGGCGCCGACCGGCGTGCAGGCGCCGAGCGCGCACATCTTCCGGCGGGTCGCTGGCGTGTACACCTTCGACACGCTGGTGACCGGGATGATCGGAGACGCCTGGAGGAGTGTGTCGCTCTCCGCGGACCGATGCGTCGTGGGGGCGACGGGAGCGAACGGCGGCACGGGAGAGGTACGGACCTTTCGTTACGACGGGTCCGGTTGGGTCGATGACGGCGTGATCGATGGAACCGGGAACGCGCTCTTCGGAAGTGCCGTCGCCGTGCACGGCGATGCACTGGTCGTCGGTGCGGAGGGCTCGGTCGATCCCGGCGCGGGCGTCGCGTCGGGACGCGCCGTCCTCTATCGCAAGGACGCGGTGGATGTCTGGACCCTGGCCCAGGACCTTCCCGCCTCGCTGCCGGAGGCCGGGCTGCGCCATGG
>JAGQRC010000914.1 GCA_020425835.1 Planctomycetota bacterium
GGCTTCGTCGAAGCGGTCCTGGGTCTGGCCGATCCGGTGCGATCCGACGCGGCGACGGCGCTCGCCCGGTTGCGCGAGGAGGGTTGGACGATCGGCATCCTCTCGGGAGACCATCCTCGCGTGGTCGAGAGCGTCGCCCGACAACTCGGCTTCGATCCCGCGGACGCGCGCGGCGGTCTCACGCCCGAGGACAAGGTCGAGATCGTGAGTTCGACCCCGACTTCGCGGCACCAACCGGTCGTGATGGTCGGAGACGGTGTCAATGATGCCGCGGCAATGGCGGCCGCCACGGTCGGCGTCGGCGTCCGCAGTGGCGCCGAAGCGACCCTCGCCGCTTGCGACATCTATCTCACTCGCGAGGGCCTCGGCCACCTCGCCGATCTCGTCGTCGGCGCTCGACGAACGTTCGGAGTGATTCGCCGCAATCTGCTCTTCTCACTCGCCTACAACGCGGTCGGCGCCACCCTCGCGATCACCGGAGCGATCGGCCCCCTGACCGCTGCGATCCTGATGCCCGCGAGCTCGATCACGGTGATCGTGAGTTCCTATCGATCGCGCACGTTCGAGTCGACCTCGACCGCGACGACACGCCGGCGGGGCGCGGTCTCCCCGACGAGTCCGCCCCCTCGGACCGCGGAGCCTCGCCCCCCCGCGGGAGAGGCGCAACCCGCATGTCGATGATCTACCTGCTCCTCCCGCTCGCCCTCCTCCTCGCCGCCGTCTTCGTCGGCATCTTCGTCTGGGCCGCACGCAGCGGACAGTTCGACGACCTCGAGACCCCGGCGCACCGCATCCTCCACGATGACGAGCCGAAGCAGCGCCCGACCGACGACGCCGAGGACGACGCGGCGTCCTGACCGGCGAGCGGGAGGGGCGGCACGGGAGAGACCAAGAGAGCGACTGGTCCCGAGTCCACGCGAATGAACGGAGGGCGTGGCAGAGGTGACCCCACCCTCCGTTGCGGCCTCCCTATCGATGGCTCACGACTAATTCCCGAAGCCGACGGGACGGGTCTCGCTCCGAATCGCGACGACGTAGTCCGCGCGCTCCTCCGGATCGCCGGGCCCCTCGAGTCGGACGAAGTAGCGGCCCCCATACTTGGGCGCGTCCGGCCAGAAGACGAAGTCGTCCGTGACGTGGAGCATGAAATCCTCGACACCCGCCATCCTCGTCACACTCGCTCCACCGCCCGAAAGGAACGGCAGTTCGTTGTATCCCTCCCAATAGAGGGCAGGGCTCGGAGCGAAGTCCAACGGAAACCCGTGATCGACCAAGTGATTCTGCTGGTCGCCTTCCCAGTCTCCACCCTGAAGCGACTTCTGTGGCGGCGCGGAGATGCTGGCGCCCCCGTCTTCCGTCTTGGAGAGCGCAACGAAGTTGTGGATCTCCTCTCCGTCGCCCGAGACGATGGTGAGGTGGCTGATGTTGATGGCCGCGTTGAACTGCGCCTCCCCAACTCGCTCCTTAACGTAGCCGAGGACGTATTCCAGGATCTTGAAACCGAGCTTCGCGACCTCCGCGGTCGGCACGGGCACCTCGCGAGCTGCGTCCGCCGCCGCGCTGCTCGCGTCCTCCATCGCCTCCAGGACATCGTCGAGCCAGGGCTGGATGTTCTCTTCGAGCTCATCGCCGATGTCTTCCTCCAGATCGTCTTTGTTCTCGTCGACGATCTCGATGATCTTGGACACGACCAGCTCGATGAGCTCCTCGGTGACGCTAGCCTCGTCGACGGCTTGAACGATCAACACCGTTCGGTCGACTCGTACTCCCGGCTTGAGAGATTTCGAGATGTCCTCCAGGGGGGGGACATAGGTCTGCGTCCACGGCTTCCAGGAGACGGGCCAATTGGAAGTGTGCGCTCCGGGCGACAACTCCAGAGCGAGTCTATGACCGCGGCTCGTGATGGCGAGAGCACGCGGACGATCGGGATCGCCAGAGAGCGGGTGCCGAATGGCGATCTGGCTGAGGTTCGGAGGATTGATGAACGGACGGTACTCGTAACTGTTCCAGAT
>JAGQRC010000915.1 GCA_020425835.1 Planctomycetota bacterium
TTCGCGCAACAGCGGCTGCCCGTGGCCGGGGATCGGGGAAAACCGGACGCATGCGGGGACGATCGTGCAATAATCGGTGCCCACTTCGAACCCCGAGGATCCGGTCTCGATGATCCGCCCCGAACCCCCGAATCCCTCGCCCGACGCCGAGGCGGACCACCGAATGGTCCGAGATTCCTTGGACGGTGACCGTCGGGCCCGCCGACGCCTGGCGCGGCGGCTCGAGTGTGTCCCTCGGATCGTGTGGGCCCTGAATCGGAAGCTCGGGCAGCCGCTCCTCGACGATGAGATCAGCGATCTGAGCCAGGACATCGTCCTCAGCGTCTGGCGCCGACGGGACACGTTCGAGGGCCGAGCTCGTTTGGAAACTTGGGTTTACCGGTTCTGCTACCTCGAGTTCATGAACCGCCGAAGAAAATCCACCCGTCGCCGGACACTACCGATTGACGAAGCGGGGGAGCTCGGGGCTTCTCCGATCACCGAGGGTTCAGAGTACTTGGACCTCGAAGCCCTGGAGCAGGGGCTCCAGGAGTTGGGACCGCCCGAGGAAGACATCGTTCGCCTGAAGCACTATGAGGAGCTCACCTTCCGAGAAATCGGCGAGCGCCTGAACATGCCGGGCAGCTCGGTGAAGACCTGCTATTACCGAGGGATCGAGTGGCTGCGTACCCGCCTCGCGCCACGCAGCGATTGGATCTCACCATGACCGGGCATTCGGCGGACCACGACATGTTGATCCAGCGCTGGCTATTGGGAGACATTGCGAAGGACGCTCCGGAGGTCCGAGAGCTCGCCGAGCAATGCGAAGAGTGCGCGGAGAGGATGCGCCAAATGGCCGACGTCGTCGAGCGACTGGACCGCTCCGGTGCGTTGCAACGCGAAGTTCTCGCGGAGGCGGAGCTCTCCGAAGTGGTCCCCGGATCGGTCGACGTCCGACGTGCGCTCGAGGCGGAGATCGGCCGTGCGACCGGTCCATCCTGGCCGCTGCTGTTCGCGGCCATGACGCTCTTCGGTATCGTGTCGGCCATCATCGTCGTTCACCAATGGCCGGACGATGCGGGCCCGCGGATCGAGATCCGCATGGGCGCCCAGTTCGAGGTCATCTCCCCGGTCGACGCGTCCATGATCGAGGGACCGGAGATCGTCTTCGAATGGCGTGACGACCAAGGGACGCTCGGGGGACACTATGCCCTCACCACCACGATCGACGGAGTGACGAAGACCGAGAACTCTCCGGTGCCGCGAGTGACGGTCCCCGTGGGGAACGATTGGGAGTCCATCGAGTGGAGCGTGAAGGCATACGGAATGGACGGCGTCGTCCTCGGCGGTTGCGGGGGATCGATTCATCGGTAGAGGAAGTCTCCTCGGCGACGCGGTCGAGCCGCGCGAGGTCGGGATCACCCGGCCTCGCGCGGCTTCTCTTTGGGTCGGTCGTCGTCCTCGTCATGGTGATGCTGGTCGGTCGCGCGACCGCCGCGACACCCGGTCCCCCGTTTCCTCGTGGCCTCGATCTCCGGGACCTCCGCACGGCGCTGAGAGACGCGCTGGTGCAGATCGGATCGTCGAAGAGCCGACCCGATGCACAGCGGGAGACGGCGCTTCGAATCGCGCTGGAGATGACCGCCGACGAGCCGAGGACCCCGGTCGCCTATCGCCTCAGCCAACTCTACTACGCTCGAGGGGACCTGCTGCGGGCGCGGTCCATGGGAGACATCGTCCTCGCCGAACGAGATCGACACCCGGCTCATCCGCGGTACTTCCAGCTCGCGCTGGTGCTGGCCGGCTACTCCCTCCGGTTGGATGACTACGATCGAGCTCTGTCCGACCTCGAGGCAGGTGAGCGCCTGATCGAGCCGCTCGGGCTCGGCATGCCGGAGAGGAGCCAGATCGAGGCGCAACGGCTGAAAACCCTGCTGAAGGCGGGACTCCATCGACGTGCGCTCGAGTCGGCCGACGCGTGTCGAGCACTGTTCGAGGCGCGCGAGCGAGCGGGTGCGCCGGCGTCCCC
>JAGQRC010000916.1 GCA_020425835.1 Planctomycetota bacterium
AACTTGGCCGCAACCAGCCCGGCAGGCGTCTGCGCGTGCGACTCGACCTGAGCCCACGCTAGCTTCAACGCGTCTTCGTGCGAGTAGTAGCTCAGCTGGAGCTCTTTCACCAGGGCTCGAATCTGGGGGCTCTCGTGGTTCCTCGCCCGATCGATCAGTTCTTTTGTGTACACTTCCTCGCCCGGCTCCACGAACAAAGACTCGAGGATCCGTCGCGGAGTCGATCTCGTTCGCTCGGAAACCTCGGCGAGCTGCCTCGACTTGTCCGCAAGCTGAGATTTCAGCTCCGCGACTTTTCCCTGTGCTTCTTTCAGTGCGTTCGAGAGACTCAGATTCTCACTTCTCAAGCCAGCGAGTTCTCCGTCAGCCGAGACGCCGGAGTCGGAGCGTTGGAGGGACGAGTCCACACCAACGACGCGTTCCTTGCTCGGCCAATTCCAGACGATCATCGTCGATACGGCCAGGAGGACAGTGAGGATAGCAAGCTTGCCCATGAGACTCCTTTGCTCGCGTCTCGTATCTCGCTGCGGAGCATGGTACCCGCTGTGCGGGGGGGGGGAAGCAGATTCCTCGATTTGACCTGTTCGGGACTCAACGGCGTGCGCGCCGTGGCGGCGCTGCCTCGAAGGCGATCGACTCTCGCCTGTAGCCCGGCATGGACGCGTCCCACTCGACCGCATCCACGCGTGGAACCGTCTCCGAACCTCCACCCGCTGCGTCGAAACGCGAACCGCCCGCGTCAGAGCTCGAAGTCGAGTTCGAACCCGTCGATCGTGGGGCTCGCACCCGTCGTGCGGTCGGTATCGATGAACCAGAGTGCTCGGATGAACGCCGCGTCGTCCAACTCGTTCGGATCCTGCACCGGACCGGCGAAGGGACCGGGTCGTCCCGGAAGGTCTTCGCTCTCCGGCGCGCCCTCCCAGAGCAACGTCGCGCCGGTTCCGAACGGTACCGAGGCACCGCTCAGGACGATCGGGGCGAACGTCGGGGACGACGAGCTTCGCACTCGTCCGGCCGTGTCGACCGGATAGGGCAACGAACGGGCGGTCGTTCGATCCCGGTCCGCGCCGCGGTAGACTCCGAGCAATGCCTCGGGGAGGATCGCAGTGTCGGTGGAGAATCCCCCGGTCGACTCGAGACGAATGCGACCCGCGCTCCCGTTGCCGGCGGCGCTGGTCCCGTTGTCGTCGTAGCCGGCGACGGGCGGAGGAACACTGTTGGCGATTCCGCCCGCGGTGTCGATGCGCCCGCGAACCTCGGCGCTGCCGAACACTCGGACGCGAACTCCGCCTCCAGCGCCGGCGCCACCGTTACCTCCCAGGCTCGGGGCACGGAACGCGTCACCACCCTGCGAGACGATCGAGCCGCCCGGCGTCAGCACGAAGTTTCCGCCGATCGCCAACGCGATCATGCCACCGCCACCACCACCGCCGGTCCCTGGCGTGGAGGAGTACGCGGCACCGGGCGCGACATCGATGTGACCGCCACCACCTCCTCCTCCCATGCCACCGAACAGGTAGTCGGCACCCGTATCCGGATCGAGGAAGAAGATCGAACCGTGTGGACTTCCGCCGAGCACGGTCCCCGCCTGACCGGACGTCGAGTGGCCTCCGCCACCAGCGCTTCCGGCAGGCTCGAGCGAACCCGAAGCCGAGACCGTCGCTCCTCCGCGCGCAGGGGTCACCAGAAGCGGGGGCAACGTCGATGATCCACTGGTCGGGGTGAACGTGACGCCTGGCGGAAGGAAGTCCAACGGACAGTCCTCACCGTTCTCGGTCGCGGCGGTCGTGGCGAGTCCTCCGTCGCCTCCGGCTCCCCCCCCGGGTCCACCCGCTCCACCGGCCCCACCCGCGGAGCCGATCGGATCCGACCAACGACCGGGGAAGCCGGATCCGTCCAGACTCGGCGTGTTGCCATCCCCATCGATCGTGCACGAGCCGGTGACTCGGACGACGAGGGGCTGCGCTCCGATGGATCGCAGGGAGATCCCCGAGGGGATCGTGA
>JAGQRC010000917.1 GCA_020425835.1 Planctomycetota bacterium
CGGCGGATCCGAGACGAGCGCGGTCTACACCTACACTTCCGGTTTCACCGGGGCTCTCGACTTCTCGGTGCACGGTGTGATCGCCAGCGGGCTTCCCTCTCCCGACCAGAACTGCACGGTGATCATCGGCGGATCGGACAACGACGACTGTGCAGACGCGTCGACCGTCACCGCCGGGGAGACGCCCTTCGACACGACGCTCGCGACGGACGGCCCGGATCCCTTCCTGCTCAACTGCTTCGGTCCGGCCGGCGTGCCCTCGTTCGCGTTCCAGGACGTCTGGTTCCGCTACGACGCGATCTCGGACACCACGGTGACCTTCTCCACGTGTGGCTCGAGCTTCGACACGACGCTGGCGCTCTACGAAGACATCGGCATCTGCCCGCCCGGCCCGATCGATGAGCTCGCCTGCGGCACCGACGACTGCGGCACCGCGTCCGAGATCCTCTTCGATGTCGTCGCCGGGACCAGCTACTTGATCCGCGTCGGAGGGGAGCTCGACCTGATGACCGGTATCCCGGCGTTCGGTGCGGGCGTGCTGACGGTCGACGACGGAACGGTGACCGGGGTCGAGTTCCGACGGGGCGACGCGAACGACGACTCGGGCTACGACATCTCCGATGCCGTCTTCTCCCTCGCCTCGCTGTTCACGCCGGGATCCCCATTCCCCGCCTGCCTCGACAGCGCCGACTCCAACGATGACGGCGGCTTCGACATCTCCGATGCGATCTACACCTTGGCCGCGCTGTTCACGCCGGGCTCCTCCGGTCCACCCGCACCGGGATCGATGACATGCGGTGTCGATCCCACGACGAGCGACAGTCTCGACTGCGCCGCTTACACGGGTTGTCCGTAGTCGGGATCCTGCACGAGCCCTCTACGGCGAAGCCGCAAGACGCTCGCTCCGCGGTTCGTGCATGGTCCCGGCTGGCCCACGCCGAGAGGTGTCGGTGAACGAAGAAGGGCGATCGAGGGGATGCCTCGATCGCCCTTCTCGTTCTCGAAGCACCGCGCGCGAGCTCAGCGTGCAGAACCAGTCGGTCGCGGCTTCAGCTGACCCCGGAGCGCCTCGATCTCACGTTCGAGTTCGTCGAGCGCCTTCTGGAGTTCTTCGGCTCGCTGCGTCGCGGAGTGGACCGAGTCGGTCGAGGAGACCGGTGCGGGGCTCGCACTGTTTGCGCGGGTCGCTCCGGTACTCGCGACGCCGGAGATGGACGATCCCGGCGCGGACCGGGTCGGGGCGCCACCGATCGCGACCGCGCCGCCGAAACTGTGCGGCTCGCTGAGCTGGATGCGGTAGGTCTGGAACCCGGTCCCCGGGGAGGCCACGATCCCGAACTCCCTTCCGCCACCACTCGTCGCTTCCCGCACGGCGCGACGGATGGCCTCGTTCAGTTCGTCTCCATCCAAGCGCGTGGACCGGAGCGCCTCCTTCACTGCGCCGACCACGGCGTCCTCGATCGACTGGCCCGAGTCACCGGCGACGACGATCGCGGTCGGCGCGATGGTCGCGGTCGACGCCGTCGCGCCGCTGCCGGCACAGACGGCCGCGGAAGAACCCGACGGCACGCAGATCTTGCCGTCGGACTCGATCAACACGGCGCCCGCCGGCGCCTCGATGCACCGCCCCTCGTCATCGACCCAGCGATTCCGGGTTGCGTCGTAGATCGGCGCGTTCGAGGGATCGATGACGATGCTCGCGATTCGACCGGTCGGGTCGACCGACGTCGGTGCGGCGATCGGCTTGCCGTTCTCGTCGCACGCGATGACGATCGAGCTGTGGACGGTGACGTTCGACGCGTCACCGCGGGTCGTCGGAACGGCGATCCTCGCGCGCGGTGCGGAAGACGCCGCGGGATCCACGGCGAGGTCCCCGACCCGTACCGATGCCGTCGGCGCGGCGGCGACGATCGCCTCCACCTTCGTCGACCCGGAAGCGTCGCCGAGAATCTTGGCTATCGCCTTCTGGACCTCGTCGGCGGCGCCGCCGGAGACGACGTACTC
>JAGQRC010000918.1 GCA_020425835.1 Planctomycetota bacterium
CGAGCTCGACCCGGGCGAGAGGATCGCCGGGGTCGTCCACGACCCGAACGGCAACCCGCTCGAGGGCGTCCTCCTCCACTTCGGCGAACTCTACTCCCACGACACCGAGAGCGTGCTCGGCCGGGTGCGCACCGACGCCGAAGGTCGTTTCGAGTTCGGGGGCGTCCCTCGACGCGTTCGCGAGGCGTTGCGAGGCGTCTTCCACGACGACGGGACCGCGGTCCTCCGAGAGCAGATCTTCGTCACCGCTTTCCCGCCCGACGAGATTCTCGCGGCCCGCGGTGAGCCGATTTGGCGATCCCCCGTTGCGAAGTCCGTCGTCGTGCGACCCGGTGACGCCGACCTGGAGATCATCGCGGCGAACAACTCGTTCGCGATCGACATTCCTCTCCGGTTCGTCGACCGCGACGGTGCCCCGATCCGCGCGTGGACTCCCGCGACGATCATCGATGAACATCGCGACGTGTTGTCCGGAGTCGCCAACAGCGATCCTGAGGGCCTCCGCTTCCACACGGATCGAACGATCTTGCGCGGGGCCCTTCGCGCAGGTCGTTCGCTGTTTCGCCCGGAGGGCTACCGCTGGCTCGTCGTCGACCTCGCCGTCGCCTCGAGCGATCCGCAGCCCATTCCTCTGGAGCCGGAAGTCGGCGCGGTGGACGTCGCGATCCTCGGCGCCGACGAAGCCCCGATCGTCGATCGACTCGTGGCCCTCGAGCTCGAGTCCGGCGTCGGCGTCCTGATCGGAAGAACCGACGAACGAGGCCGACTGACGGGCGCGGCGCAGGCGCGGGGCGCTTTGCCGGCGAAGCTCGATCGCCTCTGGGTCGCGAGACGCGGGAGCGATCGTTCGAGCGATCCACTGGAGACGGAGATCGTCCCTCTCGACACACCGGATTGGTGCTCACCGGACGAACTGCACATCGAGGGAAGAAGCGACCGAGCCACGGGTCACGAGAGTCCGTGAGACACTCGGTCGCTGGACGGGCTCTCTCGTTCGAAACCCCATGTCGTCCGAACCCGAGACCGTCGTGTCGGTGTTCGACGACCCACGCGATCCGCGAGAGCGGAGAAAGGACGGTACCCGAATGCGACTCTCCCTCGTCGGCGTCGTGACGCTCGCACTTCTCGCCCCCGCGACTCTGTCGGCCCAGCCCGTGCTCACGGGAGTGGGACAGCTCTCGATCGAGGACTTCTCGGCCGAGTCCGGCTCGATCGTGGAGGTTCCGATCGTGGTCGAGGGCACCACGCCGATCATGGACGCCTTCATGTTCGTCTGGACCGATCCGAGCGAGATCCAAGTGCTCGACATCGAGATCTCGGCCGGCGTCCAGCAGTTCGTCGACGACGGCGGCTACGTGCCGACCTGCGACCTGATGGTCAGCCCGACCGGCGACGGCGCCTCCTTCTTCATGATCATGGATCCACCGTACGACCCCACCGTGTACGGCGCGGAGTACATGACGTTGACCGTCGCCGTGAACGCGCCAGCCGACTCCACGGCCACGATCCAATTCGACGGGACCACGGGGATCGGCGTCGCGACGGTCACCGTGACCGATGGCGCCGGCGCGACCGCGAGCGACAGCGTGACCATCGACGTCGGTGCGGTTCCCCCGTCCGACATCGTTCCGTTCCGCTTCAGACTCGAGGTCGTCGACGGTGACTACCCCGGCAACGGGCGTCCCGGTTGGAGCGACGCGGGCGACTTCGATGGCGATGGCGACATCGACGTCGTCGCCGGTGGTGGCGGACCGCTCTCGTGGTACGAGGCGCCGACCTGGACGCGCCACACGATCGGGAGCAGCGTCGGGGGCAATGGTGGGCTCGTCATGGACGTCGATCACGACGGCGACCTGGACGTGGTCTCGACGCTCTACCTCGATGATCTGTCGTGGTGGGAGAACCCGGGACCGGCGACCGTCGCCGGAACCTGGCTCCGTCACGCGATCGACCCGGCGGCCAACCGCTTCTGTCACGACCTCCTTCGCGATGACTTCGATG
>JAGQRC010000919.1 GCA_020425835.1 Planctomycetota bacterium
TGGACTTTCGTGTGGACTTCCTTTCCGCCAGCGATCGCCTCGCCGGCGGCGTTCGAACGTACCGAAGCCCCGATGAGGACGGGTACTTCCTCCTCCGTCTCGCTCCCGGACAGCACCCCCCGATCGATCGCGTCCCGGTCGACGTCGTCTTCGTGCTCGATACCTCGGGGTCGATGGCCGGATCGAAGATCGAGGATGCGCGCCGTGCGCTGATCTCGGGACTCGAGCGTCTTCGGGCGGACGATCGATTCTCGATCGTGACCTTCTCGGGCTCCCTCCGGGAGTTCGCGGCCGCGCCGGTCGCCGCGACGGGTGACCAGCGGGAAGCCGCGGTCCGATTCGTCGACTCGATCGCGGCACGGGGAGGCACCGACATCGACACCGCTGTCGAGCGGGCGCTGGACATCGCGCATCGCTCTCCGCGAGGCGCCACGGTCGTCCTGCTCAGTGACGGGGCGCCGACGGTGGGCGTTACTGATGGCGGAGAGATCGTGCGACGAGCTGTGGCGAACAACGGTGGAGATCATCGCCTTCATGTGCTCGGACTCGGGGTGGATGTGAAGACGTCACTCCTCGACGAGCTGGCTCGCCGGAATGGTGGAAGCAGAACCTACCTTCGAGACAGCAATGCACTCGAGGTAACCATCAGCAGCCTCGTCGACAAGGTGCTGTTCCCGTGCCTGGCAGGAATCCGAGTCGAGGCCGATGGAGCCGAACTGCATCGCTTCGAGCCCGAGGGACCCTACGACCTCTTCTTCGGCGAAGACCTCGTGATCACGGGGCGGTACCGCACGACGCGTCACGAAGGGACGAGCCGAATTCGGGTGACAGGAGTGCGAGGCGCCGAGACCCATGGCTTCGTCCTCCCGGTCGATTTCTCGGAGCATGGGGGCGATGAGACCGCGGCGCTTCTGTGGGCAGAGAACCGAATCGACACGCTGCTGGAACTCCTTCGGGGCGACGGCGATCGGCGCGAGGAGTACCGGCGCGAGATCGTCGAAATCGGATTGCGCTTCGGGATCGTCACCCCGTTCACGGCCTCCCTGATACGAGAGGGCGACGGAGCCATGGCGTCGAGCGTCCAACGGCGACTCCAAGCCGTACCGAAGGCGCGGGCTGCCGCCGACGAGGCCACGTCCGGATTCCTCGAGAGGGACCGGGAGGCGGCGTTCGAGTACTCCAAGAAGCTCGGCGAGAGGAAGAAAGCCGCCCGTTCCGGCCGGAGCGCGCCGTTCGAGGCCCCGGCGCCGGGCTCCATCGAGGCGGAGTGGAGGAAGGAACTCTCGGTCGCGACGCGCCCGGGTCACGCCTTTGTCGGCGTCGACGGCGTATTGATCGATGGCCGATTCCAGAGTGGCGAGCTACCGGAGCCCGACGTGGTCCTCGACTTCGGATCGAGGAACTACTTCGAGTTCCTCGCCCAGCATCCGACGGCATCGTCGCTCCTGTGTGCGGGCCGCTCGTTGCTGACCGAGATCGACGGTCAAGTGGTCCGCGTCCGGGATGCCACGCCAGAACCTGCGGATCCGATGGACAAGCCTCGAGAACGCTGGTTCTGAGGCCATGCATGCGATCAGCGGTGAGGAGGACGGATGAACTGGTTGTGCCGCATCTCCTCACCGATGGTCGTCGGGTGCATGTGCCCGGGATAGACCACCGTGTCTTCGGGGAGCGTGTAGAGTCGCTCGAGAATGGAGCGCTCGAGTTCCCGCGCCGACGATCTCGGAAAGTCCGTGCGTCCGATGGAGAAACCCATCAGGGTGTCGCCGGTCAAGACGAAGGGTCGTCCGTGAGACGCCCCCTCGATGAGTTCACCGGATGCACAGTGGAGGGACACGCTCCCGGGTGAGTGTCCGGGCGTGTGGATCACCTGGAAAACCGTCTCCCCGACGCGCACCTGCGATCCGTGATCCCACCACTCGCTGGGGATGGGAGCCTCTTCGACATCGAAGCCCCACTCGGAGGCGATCCGGACGTAGTTCTCCACCAGAAACCGGTCCT
>JAGQRC010000920.1 GCA_020425835.1 Planctomycetota bacterium
TATTCGTTCCCCGCGATCCAAGCGTCGTCGATGTACGACCCCGCCCTCTCGAGCGTGGGGGAGGGCGCGTGGCTGACGGTACGACCTTGACGTCGAGTCGGCCCACCGCAGCGCGTCGGCGTCGACGCCGCCGTCGACTGGTTCGGGCGGGCATCGTCGCGGGCATCGCCTCGGTCGTCGGATCGCTGATGCTCGTCGTCGGCTTCCTCGTGCTCGACGCGCTCTATCCGTTCCCGCTCGAACGACTCGAGCAATGGCCCGAGTGCCCGCAGGTCTGCGATCGAACCGGCACGCTCCTCCTGATCACGGTCGGGGACGACGACCAGTGGCGACGCCCCGTGCCACTCGAGGAGATGGGGGAGTGGTTGCCGCTCGCGACCGTGGCGGTGGAGGACGAGCGGTTCTTCGAGCATCGAGGGGTCGATCCGTGGGCCGTGCTCCGGGCGATGGGACAGAACGCGAGCGCGGGGCGCGTGGTGTCCGGGGCGAGCACCATCACGATGCAGCTCTGCAAGATGCTCTACGGTCATCCGCGCACGTTCACCGCGAAGTTGCACGAGGCCTTTCGCGCCCTGCAGCTCGAGCGGTCGCTCGACAAGGCGGCGATCCTCGAGCACTACCTCGACGTCGCGCCCTACGGCGGGAACCTGCGCGGCGTCGAGGCCGCCGCACGGCACTACTTCGGGCGGTCGGCGCGAGATCTCACGCTCGGCGAAGCGAGTCTGTTGGCGGGGCTGCCGCAGTCGCCGAGCCGGTATCGACCCGATCGATATCTCGATCGAGCGCTCGCGCGGCGCCGTGTCGTTCTCGAGGCGATGCGGGAGCAGGGGTGCATCGATCGGGCGCAGCTCGAGCGCGCGCTCGAGGAGCCGGTCCGATTGCGGAGCGACGTGAAGCCTCCGCGTCTTCTCGAGCACGGGGCGTGGTGGGCGCGGTCGCTCCGCCCCGGTGGTGGGGATACGACCTTCGACGTCCGGCTCCAACGCTCGGTCGAAGAGGTGGTCGTCCGCGAGGGGGCGCGACTCCCAGCCGGGACGGACGTGGCGGTCGTGGTGATCCACGTCCCGTCAGCGGAGCTGAGAGCGATGATCGGCTCCCTCGACCCCGACGATCCGCGCGACGGCCAAGTGAACGGCGCGGTGATGCGTCGCAGTCCCGGTTCCACGTTGAAGCCGTTCATCTTCGGCACCGCGTTCGAGCGCCGGCGACTCTCACCCCAGAGTCCGATCGACGACCGCCCGATCGTTCGCGCCGGTTGGGCACCCGCGAACTTCGGCGGTGAGTTCCACGGCCGGGTCACTGCGGCGGACGCGCTGCGTCGCTCGCTCAACGTGCCCGCCATTCTGGTGGCCGAGGCGATCGGTCTCGAAGCGTGCGTCGATCGCTTGCGACGTGCCGGCGTCGACTTGCCAGCGGACGTCGTGAGCCGGAGCGGCCTCGCGCTGGTGACCGGGGCGACCGAGGTGCGTCTCCTCGATCTCACCAACGCGTACGCGACACTCGCTCGTCGCGGTCGGCATCGACGCGTCGCCACCTGGATGGACGAGTCCGCGAGAAGCGATTCATCGAGCGAGGCGGCGGAGGTCTTCTCGCCCGCGACGTGCGCGATGCTCGACGACATCCTCGGCAGTCACGCGCGGATCCCTCACGGCTACGAGCATTACCCCGTGGGGGCTGCGCCGTGGTTCGCGTGGAAGACCGGAACCAGCTCAGGCCGGCGCGACGCGTGGGCCATCGGTCACAACTCGGAGTGGGCGATCGGCGTCTGGGTCGGGGCGTTCGCCGGTGGCGGCGACGTTCACTACGTGGGCGCGGAGGCGGCGGAGCCGATCCTCGCGCAGTTGTTCGCGCTCCCGGCGATCGCCCACTTCGATCGGCCGCCCGCACCTCCGCCGCTCGACATCACGCGCCCACTGGTCCTCACCCAACCGGAGTGTTCACCGCTTCGCATCCTCGAACCGGAAGATGGCGCGATGTTCATCGCGGTGGGCGA
>JAGQRC010000921.1 GCA_020425835.1 Planctomycetota bacterium
GCCACCGCATCTTCTCGGAACCGGAACTCGTCGGCGAACTCCTCGAGGTTCTCGGAGAACTCCAGCTTGCCCGCTCGGATCAGCTCGTCGGGCGTCGGGCGGGTCTCTTCGAGCCAGAGCTTCACCTCTCGGATGTCCGCGTCGCTGAGGTGATCGCGGATGATCCGGCGGATGTCGCGGGGAATGTGGACGTAGCGCCCCGCCGCGACGTCCTCGGCGTACTTCTCGAAGTCGCCCCGAACGATGGCGACGTTCCGAGTGCGCAGGTAGCGGTGCTTCATCGCGTCGAGCTGCTCCTCGCGCACCTTCGACCGCAGCGTGCGGACCATCAGCTCCGCCGGCGGTTGCGCGACGTGCCACTCGGGGGGGAGGGACTGCGCGTAGGCCACGCCGTCGGACTGCCCGAGCAGCCCGAGACTCACCCAGGGAATGGCCACCATCCCGAAGACGATCAGAAGCGGCACCACCGTCCGAATCGCCGCATCCTGCCGTTGCCGTCGCAGCGAATACTCGGTGGGCGTGTAATAGGCATCTCGCCGAGCGCGAGTCATGGATCCCCTCTTCCTCACGAGCGATGAGCTCGAGTCCATCTGGAGTCTACGATGACCCGGGACTCGTGGACGGCCAGATCTGCCGCTCTCGCCTCAACCGAGCGGGGCGTAGGCGTGCTCGATGATCTTCCGATAAAGCCCCGCGAGCTTGGACCTCTCCTCGAGAGCGCCCCATCGTTGGTCGCTCCTCGCGACACCATCGAGAGCCGCCAACTGCACGACGTGCACCTGGAGTCGTCGATAGGTGATCCCGTGACGGACCGTGCCGCGCTCCCTCCCGCCCCACACGTCGCCATGGAGGAGCTCCTCGGCCCGACGTCGCGCTGTTTCCGGGAGGGCGGGATCGGGCTTCGGTGACGGAGGAAGGGGGAGCAACGGAACACCCCACTGACCCGCGAGGAAGGGGAGGGTCTCGTCGCGAACGAGGAGATGCGTCTCGTCGCGGGTCGGGTGAGTGATCACCACCGCGAGCCAGTGTTGGTCCTCCGGCATCCGGCGGCGGCGCGGCGGGGGGATCGCATCCACGAGACCTCGCGCGTGGGCCTCACACCGACGACGGATCGGACACGCGTGACACCGTGCACCTCGAGGGGTGCACACCGTGGCCCCGAGCTCCATCATCGCTTGGTTGTGATCGCCCGGATTCGCGGGGGGCACGGCCGCCGCGGCCGCGGCCGCGAGCCGCCGGCGCGCCTCCCCTCGCTTCGGATCCTGTTCGATGCCGAGGACGCGCGCGAGGACCCGCTCGACATTGCCGTCCACGACCGCGACGCGATGGTCGAAGGCGATGCTGCCGATCGCGGCGGCGGTGTACTCGCCGACGCCGGGCAACTGTCGCAGCGCCTCGGGCTCGTTCGGAACGGTCGCCGAGTGCTCCCGGATCATCGCGCGCGCCGCGCGGCTGAGGTTCCGACCCCGGGAGTAGTAGCCGAGCCCGGCCCAGTACTCGAGGACCTCCTCTTCGTTCGCCTCGGCGAGGGACTCCAGGTCGGGGAACCTCGCCGTGAAGCGCTCGAAGTACGGCACCACCGTGCCGACCTGGGTCTGTTGGCACATGATCTCCGAGAGCCAGATGCGGTAGGGATCCCGCGTGCGACGCCAGGGAAGGTCTCGCGCATGCTCGCCGTACCACCGGGCCAGAGTGCGGGCGAGGCCACGGACCCGGCGGGCATCGTTCGGACTCGCCTTGTGATCTCCTCGTGCCGCCCCCATGCTCGTGATCGATCCTTCCCCGTCCCGAACCCGATCGAGAGGACGATAGCGCAATGGCCTGGATCCACCAAGTCCCGGAGGACGAAGCCGACAGTCGTCTCGACGCGATCTATCGCGCGGCCCGGGAACGCGCGGGAGGTGTCGCGAACATCATTCGCGTGATGTCGGTTCGGCCGGCGCCCCTCTCCACCTTCATGCGTCTCTACGTCCAGCTCATGAAGGAGGAC
>JAGQRC010000922.1 GCA_020425835.1 Planctomycetota bacterium
GCACGAACGAGCCGAGGTAGAAGGCGCCCTCCCAGCGGTCGAGGACGTGAGAACCGTCGCCGCCGCGTACGAGGAGTGCCGTCAGGACCGCCGAGCCGAGCATGAACGGGTACTCGATGCGAACGGTGCTTCGCGAGATGTGGAGCGGCACCAACATCGCGCCGAGCCCGAGGACCAGACCGATGTTGAAGACGTTCGAGCCGACGACGTTGCCCCAGGCCAATGCCTCGACCTGCCGGATCTGAGCCGCGACGGAGACCATGAGCTCCGGAAGCGAAGTCCCGAGCGCCAGGACGGTCAGCCCGATGACCGTCGGAGTGAGTCGGAGACGTAGCGCGAGAGCGGTCGCTCCTCGGACGAGGATGTCCGCCCCGAAACCGAGGAGCCCGAGGCCGATGAGCAGGGCGAAGGCGGCGAGCCCGAGAGTCAGCGGTGGATCGATCGGAGCCGCCGCGAGCTCGAGCATCGTCAGAACGCGCTGAACAGAATA
This sequence comes from Planctomycetota bacterium, assembly GCA_020425835.1. The sequence continues at coordinate 491 of JAGQRC010000922.1, forward strand.
CTGAGGAACGTGTTCAGCGGAGCGAGTTCTCGCGTGTCCTCGACGCTCTCCCGCAGAAGGGTCACCGTCCCCTGGATGTCAGCGGCGAGTTCGCGACCGTGGAGCAGCTGGGCCATCGTCCCTTCACCCTCGGGACCCAGTTGTCGAGTCGCCGCGGCGATGTCCGCGAAGATCGATCTCGCCTGATTCCGGAGCCCGTCGTCGTAGAGTAGGTCGTGGACCGTACCGGGACCGTTGGCGATGGCGCCGGTGAAGCTGTCGATGTTGGCGAGGATCGAGTCGATCTCCTTCCCGAACTGCGGGTCGGAGATCAGGCGCCCGAGGAATCCACGCTGCTGGCGGATGTCGTCGGTGCTGGCCTCCAAGTTGGCGACGATGGTTCGAACGCTCGCGGCGATCTCTCCGTCATTGAGAAGGGCGCCGAGAACACCCTCTCCCGAGTTGGCCTTCCGCGCGATCTCCTCGACGTTCGCAATGATGCTGTCGAGCCGTTTCCCCTGGTCCGGGTCGTTCAGGAGAACCCCGATCAAGTTGTCGCCCCGGTCGATCTTCTCCGTCGCGCTGCGGATCGACTCGACGATGTCGTCGAACTTCCGCATGGTCTCCTCGTGCGAGACCAGACGTCCGATCACCCCGGTGCCTTGCTCCAGGCGGTCGGACACTGCTCGGATGTCGTCGATGATCTCCGTGATCTTCCTCGAGTTCTCCTCGAACCACTGCCCCGCGGAACTGAGGAGGTCCGCGGTGCCGTTTCCCTGGAGGGTCGTCTTCGGAGGGAGCGCAGAACCCTCCCCGGGAACGTAGTCGACGAAGTTCCCACCCAGAGCACTCGAGGGCATCACGGTGAATCGATACCCGTCACGCGGCGGGATCTCCTTGTCCATGCGCATCACGACGACGATTCCGTCGTCGGTGTACTGCAACTGATCGACGACGCCGACCTGGAATCCGCGGACGCGAACGTGGTCTCCGAGGGACAGGCCGGCGACCGAGGAGAAGACCGCGGTGAGGTAGGAAGGCGGGGGACCCCAGGGGTTGACCCCTTGGACGGTCATCGCGGCGTAGAGAAAAAGGCCGAGGGCACCGAGGAAGCAGAAGCCGACGAGGGTCGTCTTGGCCATGGCGATCCTATTCGTTCCCGCTCGAGCGGGCGTGGCTCAGTGGTCCGTGGATCCGACCCTCGATGAACTGGAGGACGGCCTCGGACGAGCTGTTTCGGATTTCGTCGGGTGTGCCGACCGCCTGAAGTCGCCCCGCGTGGAGCAGTCCAATGCGATCGCCGATGGTGTAGGCGGAGTTCATGTCGTGCGTCACGACGATCTGACACACGCCGAGCCGCGCTTGTAGGTCGCGGATCAATTGATTGATGTTGCTGGACGAGATCGGGTCGAGGCCGGAAGTCGGCTCGTCGTAGAGGACGATACGTGGGTCGGTCACCAATGCGCGGGCGAGTCCGGCTCGCTTTCGCATCCCGCCCGAGATCTCTGTCGGCAGCTTGTG
>JAGQRC010000090.1 GCA_020425835.1 Planctomycetota bacterium
CGCGATCGAGCGTTTCTCGGTCCGTCCGTTCGACGCGCTCGTCGACGCCGACGATCGCGCAGAGGCGGAGAAGACCCACGTCGTCCTCGGCGGCGGTCTGGCGGGGCTCGTCGGCGCCGTGTTCGCCGTCTCGCTCACTCGTCCGCTCGCCACACTGCGCACGCTCGCACGGCTGGTGCCCCACGGCTTCGGCTCGGACCGAGGTCTCCTGCGTCACTTCATCTACTTCGCGGAGGCGTGCGTCCTCGCTCGTCGATTCCCCCGGCTCGGCGTCGATCACGTGCACGCCCACTTCGGGACGAACTCGACCGACGTCGCCCTCTACGCGAGCTGGCTGACCGGAGTCCCGTTCAGCTTCACGGTCCACGGCCCGGAGGAGTTCGATCGGCCGATCGCGCTCCGCCTCGGTCGCAAGATCCACGAGAGTCGCTTCACGGCCGGGGTCTCGAGCTTCGGACGGAGTCAGCTCTACCGCTGGGTCGACTTCCACGATTGGCCCAAGATCCACGTGGTCCACTGCGGACTCGATCGGAGCTTCCTCGACGAGCCACTGCGACCGGTTCCCGCGAGTCCGCGGCTGGTCTGCGTCGGTCGCTTGTGCGAGCAGAAGGGGCAGATCCTGTTGGTGCAGGCGGCGGCTCGCTTGGCCGAGCGGGGCGTGAACTTCGAGCTCGTTCTCGTCGGGGACGGCGAGTTGCGTCGGCCGATCGAGGCGATGATCGCGGAGCGCGGCCTCGGCGACCGGATCACGATCACGGGTTGGCAATCCGGTGCGGAGGTGCTGCAGCACCTTCGCGATTCTCGCGCGTTCGTCCTCCCGAGTTTCGCCGAAGGACTGCCGGTGGCGATCATGGAAGCGCTCGCCATCGGCCGCCCCGTGATCAGCACCACCATCGCGGGGATCCCGGAGCTGGTGACTCCCGATTGCGGGTGGTGTGTTCCGGCCGGATCGATCGATGCGCTCACCGACGCGATGGCGGAGGCACTCACCCTCTCCACCGAAGAGCTCACCGCGATGGGCCGCTGCGGCGCCGATCGCGCACGCACGCGTCACGACGTCGCGACGGAAGCGGCGAAGCTGGCGGCGCTGTTCGACGCCGGTGGCGGGAGCGCCGACGGCTTCCGCTGACCCGCGGCGCACCGACTCTTCCGACCCTGCCGTTCAGTAACCGCGGGCCACGTTCACCGGCCACGGCATCGGCTCACCGCGCGCGGCTGCGTTCAGACTCTCGGCGAGGTGCTCCGCGCGAAGCCGCTCCATCGCCTCGGTGTGCCCCCCGCGGTGCGGACTGAGCACCACGTTGTCGAGCTCGTGGAACGGGAACGCCGAGGGCAACGTGCCGACGCGCGCCTCCTCGGTCTCGGGATACCGATACCAGACATCGAGGCCGGCGGCGCCGAGACGCCCATCGCGAAGCGCTTCGAAGAGTGCCCGCTCGTCGATGATCGGACCGCGGCCGATGTTCACGATCACGGCGTCGTCGGGGAGCGCGTCGATCGGCGCAGCGCCCAACAACCCTTCGGTGTTCGGCGTCAGCGGAAGACAGACGACGACGAAGCTGGAGCTCGGCCAGAGGGAGTCGAGCTCTCGCGCCGCGACCAGGGTGCACTCCGGAGGCGACTCGCTCCGACCTTCCCGATTCACGGCGATGACGTCCATCCCGAACGCCACGCAAGACCGCGCGACCCGTCGCCCGATCGCCCCGTAACCGAGCACCAGCCCGCGCTTCCCCTCGAGGAGAAGACCCGCGTTTCCTTCGTAGCGCGGCCGCCAGTCTCCCGTGCGGAGCCGTCGATCGAGCGGAACGACGTCCTTGGCCGCCGCGAGGAGGAGCGCCATCGCGAGTTCTGCAGTCGGTGCCGCATTGTGATGGAGGTTGTGGACGCGAAGGTCGGGAAAGGAGGCGAGCAGTTCGAGCGTCGGCCTCGGCAACCCCGCGAACGGGATGAGAAGCGTGTTCAGGCGCGAGGAAGCTCGGAGCTGCGCCTCGGTGGGTCGCCCGGTGATGAGGATCTCGACGTCGTCGTTCTGGGACGTGGGGTCGAAACACACTCGGACCCCGTCGAGGCGGGGCTCGAGGAGTTCGCGGAGTCCCGGAGGCGCAGCCGGGAAGTGGGCCGTCAGGAGTCGACGCACTCCGAACTCTCCTTCGCAGAAAGCACCGCGACATCGCCGGTGGGCCGAACCGTCGAGCGGTATCCCACGGCGCGCCTCGGGGGCGGCGCGTGCCACTTCCCTGGAGACGAAGACGGCCGCGCCACTCCGACGGAGCAACGCGGCCGTTCTCGAGCGCACCCTCGTGAGCGAGCGACTACGACGTCGCTTCCGCCTTCTCGGCGAGCACGCTCACCTTGTTCTCGAGGACTTCGAGGAAGCCGCCCTCGACGATCCACTTCGTGGTGGTCCCGCCGGTCTTGAGCTTCAGGGTGCCCTTGCCGAGGGCGGTGATCAACGGGGCATGACGCGGCAGGATGCCGATCTCGCCATCCGCCGCGGGCGCGACGACCATGTCGGCCGGCCCGGAGTAGATCGGTCCCTCGGGGGTGAGCACATCGCAGATGAGCGTCGACATCACTTCGCTCCGGACTTCATCTTCTCGGCGTTCTCGACGACCTCGTCGATGTTGCCGCAGTACATGAACGCCCCCTCGGGCAGGGAGTCGTGACGGCCGTCGACGATCTCCTTGAACGAGCGGACCGTGTCCTTGATCTCGACGTACTTGCCGGGGAAGCCGGTGAACTGTTCGGCGACGTGGAACGGCTGCGAGCAGAATCGCTCGAGTCGACGGGCGCGCGCCACGAGGACCTTGTCGTCCTCCGACAGCTCGTCCATTCCGAGGATCGCGATGATGTCCTGCAGGTCGCGGTAGCGCTGGAGGATCCGCTGGACCTCGCGAGCCACCATGTAGTGCTCTTCCCCCACGACGCTGGGGTCGAGGATCCGCGACGACGACGCGAGCGGGTCGATCGCGGGGTAGATCCCCTTCGACGCGATCTGGCGCTCGAGAACGGTCTGCGCGTCGAGGTGCGCGAACGCGGTCGCCGGCGCCGGGTCGGTGAGGTCGTCCGCGGGAACGTAGATCGCCTGCACCGAGGTGATCGATCCCTCCTTGGTCGAGGTGATCCGCTCCTGCAGCTGGCCCATCTCGGTCGCGAGGGTCGGCTGGTATCCCACCGCGGACGGCATCCGTCCGAGGAGCGCGGACACTTCCGAACCGGCCTGCGAGAATCGGAAGATGTTGTCGATGAAGATCAGGACGTCGGTTCCGGAGAGATCGCGGAAGTACTCCGCCATGGTCAGCGCGGTGAGCGCGACGCGAAGACGCGCGCCGGGCGGCTCGTTCATCTGACCGAAGACCAGCACGGTTCGATCGAGCACCGACCCGCTCTTGCCGTCGGCGGTCTTGATGATCGCTTCCTTCATCTCGTGGTAGAGGTCGTTCCCCTCGCGGGTCCGCTCTCCCACTCCGGCGAACACCGAGTATCCGCCGTGCTTGGTCGCGACGTTGTTGATCAGTTCCTGGATCAAGACCGTCTTGCCGACCCCGGCCCCTCCGAAGAGTCCGGTCTTCCCTCCCCGGGAGTAGGGCGTCAGCAGGTCGACGACCTTGATCCCGGTCTCGAAGACCTGCGTCGACGGCTCGAGCTTGTCGAACTCCACCGCCTCCCGGTGAATCGGACGCGTCTCCTTGGTGGGCGGCGCCGGCATCTTGTCGATCGGGTTGCCGAGCAGGTTGAACATGCGGCCGAGCACCTCTTCGCCGACCGGCACGTTGATCGGGGACCCGGTGTCGACGACCTCGGTGTGACGGACGACGCCGTCGGTCGAGGCGAGCGCGACCGCCCGCACGCGGTTCCCGCCGAGGTGCTGCTGGACCTCGAGCGTGAGATCCATCTGCCCCGACTTGATCTCGAGAGCGTTGTAGATCTCCGGCAGGTGCCCTTCCGGGAACTCGGCGTCGATGGTCGAGCCGATGACCTGGACTACTCTTCCGGTTGCCATGATTCGCTCTCCTTCGAGCGGTGTCTCGTCCGCTGTGAAACCTCTCGCACCCTGCTGACGGGCCCGGCGATCAGGCCAACGCCTCCGCACCGCCGACGATCTCCAGGATCTCCTGGGTGATGCCCGCCTGACGGGTACGGTTGTAGAGCATGGTGTAGGTTCGGATCATCTCGTCCGCGTTGTCGGTCGCGTTCTTCATGGCGATCCGACGCGCGATCTGCTCGCTCGCCGCCGCTTCGACGAGCGCCTGGAACAACTGCATCTTCAGGGTCATCGGAACCAGGGTCCCGAGAATCTCCTCCGGGCTCGGCTCGAACAGGAAGTCGGTCGAACCATGCGCGCCGCTGGCCGCTTCGCCACCGGTCGACAACGGGAGGATGTGCCGCTTCTCCGGCGCCTGCCGCGCGGCGTTGAGGTAGCGCGTCGACACGATCGTCACCGCGTCCAACTCGCCACCGGCGAAGCGATCCAGGACCGGGTCGAGGATCGCCTCCGCCTGGGAGAAGGTGGGACGGTCGTCGAAATCGATGTAGACCTTCGAGACCTCCCGACCGAGGTAGCGGAAGCGCGCAGCCCCCTTCTTCCCGATCATGTGGACCTCGACATCGACGCCGCGCGCTCGCTGCTCGCGGATGTGCATCTCGGCGAGCTTCAACGTGTTGGCGTTGTAACCGCCGCAGAGTCCACGGTTGGCGGTGATCACGAAGAGCGCCTCGCGCTCGGCCTTCGCCGGCACGCGCAACAGCGGGAACTTCGCGGCCAGCTCGTCGCCACCGGCGCCCGCCTTCTTCAGGTCATCGAGCAACTCGGCGACCTTGTTGCCGTACGGCTGCACGGCCTCGATGCGCTTCTGGCACACGACGGATTTCGCGGTCGCGATCATCTCCATCGTCCGCGTGATCTTCTTGGTGTTCTTCACCGAGTTGATCTTGTTGCGAAGCTCCCGTGAAGTCGCCACGGTCCGCCCTTCTCTCGCTCGCGTTCAACCAGTCGCACGGAACCCGGCGGGAGCGACCGCTCGCCCCCCGCCTCGTCCTCGCTCAGTCCGCCTTGGGAAGCTTCGCGACGAAGTCTCGCGTGAAGTTCGCGGAGACCTCCTGCAGCTTCTTCGTGTTGTCGTCGGTCAAGTCACCGCTGTCGCGGATCGACGCGAGACACTCTGGGAACTGGGTGCGCAGGTGCTCGAGGTACTGAGCCTCGAACTTCCCGACCGCGCTCACCGGGATGCCGTCGAGATAGCCCTGGCCGCCGGCCCAGATCATCGCGACCTGCTCCTCGACCGGCATCGGTCGGTACTGCGGCTGTTTGAGGAGCTCCACCATCCGGAAACCGCGATCGAGCTGCGCCTGGGTCGCCTTGTCGAGCTCGGTGCCGAGCTGCGCGAACGCCTCGAGCTCGCGGAACGACGCGAGGTCGAGACGGAGACGACCGGCGATCTTCTTCATCGCCTTGATCTGCGCCGCTCCCCCCACCCGGGAGACCGAGATCCCGACGTTCAGCGCCGGGCGCACGCCGGAGAAGAACAGGTTCGGCTCGAGGTAGATCTGGCCGTCGGTGATCGAGATCACGTTGGTCGGAATGTACGCGGACACCTCCCCCTCTTGCGTCTCGATCACCGGCAGCGCGGTGAGGGAGCCCGCCCCGAGGTCGTCCGACAGCTTCGCCGAACGCTCGAGGAGTCGAGAGTGCAGGTAGAAGACGTCGCCGGGGTACGCTTCGCGTCCCGGCGGACGACGCAGGAGCAGCGACATCTGGCGGTACGCTTGCGCCTGCTTGGAGAGGTCGTCGTAGACGCAGAGCGTGTGCTTGCCGTTGTACATGAAGTACTCGGCCATCGCGCAGCCGGAGTAGGGTGCGATGAACTGCATCGGCGCCGGCGCGGACGCGGGCGCGGAGACCACGATGGTGTAGTCCATCGCGCCCTCCCGCTGGAGACGGTCCACCACCCCCGCCACGGTCGAGCCCTTCTGGCCGACCGCGACGTAGACGCAGACGACGTCCTTGCCCTTCTGGTTGATGATCGTGTCGATCGCGACGGCCGTCTTGCCGATCCCGCGGTCGCCGATGATCAGCTCGCGCTGGCCGCGACCGATCGGGATCATGGAGTCGATCGCCTTGATCCCGGTCTGCAACGGCTCGTGGACCGACTTCCGGTCCGCCACGCCGGGCGCATTGGACTCGACGGGTCGCCGCTCGGTGGACGCGATCGGTCCCTTGCCGTCGATCGGGCTGCCCATCGCGTCGACGACGCGGCCGAGGAGCGCTTCACCGACGGGCACCGACACGACCGAACCGGTGCGCTTGACCTCGTCGCCCTCCTTGAGGTCGAGGTACTCCCCGAGGATCGCGACCCCGATGGAGTTCTCCTCGAGGTTGAGCGCGAGCCCGCGCGAGCCGTTGGAGAACTCGAGCATCTCACCCGCCATGCAGTTCGAGATGCCGTACACGCGCGCAATCCCGTCCCCGACCTCGAGGATCGTGCCGACCTCGTCGACCGACAGCGCGGACTTGAAGTCCTGAATCTCTTTCTTCAGGACCGAGGTGATCTCATCAGCATTGATCTTCATTGGATCAGGTCACTTCCTAGGCGCTGAGCCGCAACCAGCTCTCGGACCTCGTTCAGTCGGGAGCGCACGGATCCGTCGACGACGACATCTCCGACGCGAATGGTCATGCCGCCGAGAAGGTCCTCGTCGACTCGCTCTTCCGGGATGATCTCTTTGCCGAGCTTCTGCCTGAGGAGTCCGACGACTCGGTCCTTCGACGTGGCCGACAACGGCCGCGCGGTGGTGATCCAGACGTGGGTCCGGCCGCGCGCCTCATCGTTGAGCGTCGTGTACGCCTCGGCGATCTCCGGAAAGAGGAACTGCCGACCACGCTTCACGAGGACTCGCAACAGGTTGAGGACGGGCTCGGACACTTTGCCCTCGAGCGCTCGGACGAGGACCTTGTCCTTCTCGTGGCGAGGGATCTTCGGACTCTCGAAGAAGACTCGAAAGTCTCCATCCGAGAGCACGTCGTCGTGCAGAGTGGTGAGCTCGGACGCGTAGTCGTCCGCCTCGTTCCTCTCCTGCCCCACCTCGAGCAGGGCGCGCGCGTAGATCTTGGCGACCGGGTGACGCAGCATCGGCTCAGCTCAACTTCTCGTAGTTCTGGATCGCGTCGTCGACCAACGATTGATGGTCGTCCGCGGACAACGTCTGCCGGACCAGCGCCTCGCTGATCCCGGTCGACAACTCGACGGCACGTTGGTGAAGTTCGTGGATGGCGATGAGCTTGGCCCGCTCGATGTCCGCCGACGCGCGGTTCGAGATCTCTCGCGCGGCCGCATCGGAGTCGTCCTTGATCTTCGCCGCGAGAACCTCGGCGTCCCGCTTGCCCTCCACGACGACGGCCTTGGCGTCGTCACGGGCCTGGGCGATCCGCTTCTCGTTCTCGCGCGCGGCCTCGGCCGCCGCAGCCGTCGCCTTCTCGGCCGCCTCGAGCTGCTCGCGAATCTTCGCTTCGCGCTCGTCGAGGGCCGACATCATGGGGCCCCACGCCTTGGTGGCGATGGTGCCGACGACGACCACGGCCACGACGAGCGTGGTCACGGTGACGAGGCCTCCGCCTCCAGCGGCTAGGACGATCATCATTCGACTCCCCTGTCCGTTCGAACCGTGCGGCTCACGACGCCACCGACGCGTGGCGCCGAACGACCTCGTCGATGAGCCCTCGATGCTCGTTGGCGTCGACGCGCTTGCCGACGAGGGTCTGCGTCATCTCGAGCGCGAGCTCGACCGAACGCTGTTGGATCTCGTCGACCGCGGCGCGCTGGGCGCTCGAGATGTCGGCCAGGGCCTTCTCCTTGAGCTTCGCCGCTTCCGCCTTGGCCTGCTCGCGGATCTTCGCCGCCAGCGCCTCGGCCTCACGCTTCCCCGCCTCGACGATCGCGGTCGCCTCGGCCCGCGCCTCCGCGAGCACCGCTTCGTGCTCCGCCGAGACCCGTTCCGCTTCGGCCGCGGCCTTCTCGGCCGCCAGGAGAGCCTCTTGGATCTTGCGCTCCCGCTCGGCGAGCGCCGCCATCAGCGGTCCCCACGCCTTCGACTTCAGGAGGAACAAGACTCCGAGGAACACCACGATCGTGGTGCCCATCACGATGAGGTTCGCCTGGATCACGTCGGCGTGGAGGCCGCCGTGCGACGCGTGCTCCGCGTGGCCGCCGTGCTCCGCTTCCGCATCCGCCGCGGTGGCGACGACCGGCACCAGCAGGAGGAGCAGCGTCAACCGCCATCCGGAGAGCAGCCAACCTGAGAGAACTCGGTTCATCACCGAAGCCCTTCCGAATCGACGTCGACCGGTCAATCGCCTTTGACGACGCCGAGGATACCCGTCTGGATCATGAAGCAGACGACGATCGCGAACAGACAGGCGCCCTCGATGAACGCTGCGGTCAGGATCATGGCGCCGCGAATGTCGCCGGACGCTTCGGGCTGGCGCGCGATGCTCTCGCACGCGGATCCGGCGAGCCGACCGATGCCGATGCCCGCACCGATCCCCGCCACGCCGGCGCCGAGCCCGGCTCCGACGAGACCCCAGCTCACGGCGGTCGCTTGCTCAGCAGTGATCGCGGCCAATTGGATCAGGCCCGTGATGAATTCCATGATGGAAGTCCCCTTCCGAAAGGATCCCCCGCGCTGCCGGGGAGTTCGACTTGCTTCTCGGTGCGGGCACGGTTCGCGCCCGCCAGTTTCTGTTTCGTTCGTCTCGCTAGTGATCCGGGTGGATCGCCATCGACAGGAACACCGTGGTCAAGAACGTGAAGATGAAGGCCTGGATGAAGGCCACCAAGATCTCGAGGAAAGTCAGGAGCACTCCGGCGGTCCCGGAGATCAGGGCGATCACCGCCCCGGCGCCGGCGAACGACAGGATCACGCCGAGCAGCAGGTGCCCGGCGACCATGTTCGCCAGAAGTCGAATGGCGAGCGCGCTCGGCTTGATCAGGTGACCGAGCATCTCGAGCGGCACCATCAGCGGCCACAGGAACGGCGGACCCA
>JAGQRC010000923.1 GCA_020425835.1 Planctomycetota bacterium
CTGGACAAAGACCGCGGAGGAGATCTTCCAAAGCCTCGGTCGACTTCTTTAGCGGACTTTTCAAACACCACACTAGGAGTCCGTCGAAAAACTGCTTTCCTGCAGAGAGTTCGAGATTCCGAGGCCGGTCGTTCAGGGGACTCTTCGACAGGATCGATCCGAACCACGTCGGCCGAAGCTGCGGCGGCGTCCACGACCTCCGGCTCGATCTCGACGGGACCGGCTGTGGCATCTACAGAGGAAGCGCGGCAATCCCGACACTGCCGGAGAAGCACGGTCCTTGCCGTCTCTACTTTCCGGGCCGGAAACTCCGCGTGGCTGGACGCGAGGTACGAATCGAGCAGCGTCTCCAGTACGGCGCCATCATTTCCGGGCCCTCCCTGCCTTTCCCGAGCCAGCCTCAACTTCTCCTCGATGCACTCCGCCTGGTCCGCGGTCCGCATGAACCCATTCGCGAGGTCTCACGAGGGGACTTCGTGGGCGGCCTCGATGCGGTGACGTGTTTCCCACCGTCGGGCATCTCGAACGGGCGATTCCCAGCGTCGCGAGAACCCTGCCGAGCGGTGGCGGCGGCCCACGATCGCAACCAGCGACGAGCTGCGAGGATGTCACGTCGACGATCGCTCGCTCCGCCCCGGAGGGACCTTTGCACCACGGCGCGTTCGCACTGCGACGGGAAGGGGTTCCGCATGGAGTTCGAGATCCGTTTGCACGGTCGGGGCGGCCAGGGTGGGGTGACTTGCGCGAAGATCCTCGCCGCGACCTATGCCCGCCTCGGATACAGCGTGCAGAGTTTCGGCGACTACGCCGGAGAGCGATCGGGCGCGCCCGTTCGCGCCTACACCCGCGTCAGTGACGCCCCGATCACGAACCGCAACAAGGTCTACGAGCCGCACCACCTGTTGGTGCTCGACCCGACGCTCCTCGGCTCGGAGATCGTCCAAGGACTCGCGTCGGGGGGGACGTTGCTGATCAACGTCCCGGGCTCGCTGGGTCGTTGGGCGGACTCGTTCGACCGCTATCGCCTGGCGACGGTGGACGCGACGTCGATCGCGCGTCGGCACGGGATCGGGACGCGATCCGTGGTCATCGTCAACACGACGATCGCCGGCGCGTTCGCTCGTGTGATGTCGGTCCCCTTCACCGAGCTGGAGTCCGCCTTTCGGGACCTCGGTCTCCTGAGCAACCTCCCGGCGGCCAAGGAGGCGTACGAAGCGGTCGTCGTCCACGAACCGACGGACACTCCGGCCCTCGAACCGCTCACGCAGCGTGTGCGGACGCCCTCCGTCGACGTCCTTCCCCTCACGGAGCATCGCGAAGGAGCGTCGCTCGGACTGAGAACGGGATCGTGGCGCACTCAGCGACCTTCGTATGCGGAGCACCTCGCCCCGTGCAACGCCTGGTGTCCGGCCGGAAACGACGTGATCACGGCGATCCAGACCCTGGCGCGCAGTGGTGAGGACGAGGCGGCCGCGGTGTGGTTCCGGACCCAACCGCTCGCCGGGGTCTGCGGTCGCGTCTGTCCGGCGCCGTGCATGGAGGGATGCAATCGGCGCGAGTACGACGGAGAGGTCGACATTCGTGGCCTGGAGCGATGGGTCGCCGACCGCACGCACGTCCGAGTTCGCCCCGAGGCGTGCGATGATCCGAAGCGCGTCGCGATCATCGGCGGTGGACCCGCCGGTCTCTCCGCCGCGTTCTCCTTGGCGAGCCGCGGCCATCGACCGGTGATCTTCGAGGGCGAGGTTGCGCTCGGCGGCGTGCTCCGAACCGGGATCCCCACGTATCGTCTCCCTCGGGAAGTCTTCGATCGGGAGATCGACGCGTTGATGAGTCTCGGCGTCGAGGCGAGGTGCCGCACCTTCACGACGCCGACGATGGTGGCGGGCCTCGCCGATGAGTTCGATGCCGTGATCATCGCCACCGGCTTGCAGACCGTCCGCGAGCTCGATGTCCCCGGACGGCGTCTCGAGGGAATCGAACAGG
>JAGQRC010000924.1 GCA_020425835.1 Planctomycetota bacterium
GGCGGTGACCTCGCGCTCCGCCATCGCCTCGAGCAACGCCGCTTGCGTCTTCGGTGGCGTGCGGTTGATCTCGTCCGCGAGCAGGGTCTGGGTGAAGATCGGTCCTCGCGTGAGGGTGAACTCGTTCGTCTGGAAGTTGAACAGGTTGGTCCCGGTCACATCGCCGGGCATCAGATCCGGTGTGAACTGGATCCGTCGGAACTCCAGGGAAAGCCCGGCGGCGAACGTCCGGGCGAGCAGCGTCTTGGCCGTACCCGGCACGCCTTCGAGCAGGACGTGTCCCTCGCACAGGAGCGCGATCAACAGGAGGTCGATCACCTCGTCCTGTCCGACCACGACTCGGTGGGTTTGCTCCGTCAGCCGGCGGCCGACCTCTCGAATGTCATCGAGCTGCATTCAGCATCTCCGTCTTCCAATCGTGAACTCGTCGGGCGATACCGAGAATCGAATGGACACCGTGGCCCGTCGAGGAGACTCGCTCCACGTCCCGCCGGAGCTCCTCCAACGTCGGCGTCAGCTCCTTGCGTCGCTCGATACCTTCGATCCAACGTTCGGTCGCCGCCTCGTCGAGGTGAGCCGGGCGGTGCAGCCGCCTTTCGACGTCCCGGACACAGTCGTCCAGGTACTGTCGAATCGCGTGCCCGTGTCTTCTCCCGGCCACGAGCAGATTGGCCATGTTGGTGACGAGGGGACGCCAGCCCGGCTCGTGTCCGATCGACCCTCGCTCGGGTCGGCCGAACCTCCCCAGCGCGGACCAGGTCAGCAATCCGACCACGAGCAGGACGTGCAGCGTGATCAGCGCGATCGGGAATTCTGTCAGGCGCCGCCAGAACGACGCGCGCGATGGGAAACCGTGAACCACCTCATCGACGATCACTCGCCCGTTGTCGCCGACGCAACGACGAACGAAGTCGAGGACGACCCAGGCGTGATCACCGCGATGGAGCCCGTGATTGGCGATGAGATCCGGGTCGCTCAGGATCCAGACGTCCTGCCAGAACCCGTTCCAATGCACCAGGACGGGGCCTGCATCCGAGTTCAAGATCGGGTCGAGACCATCGACCTCGCCGAATCGGAGCACCTGAGGGTCGCGGATCTCGATGTCCACGGCGGACACGACCGGCTCTTCGCTCTCGCCGCGGGAGTGGTAGCGATAGCGGGAGTTCTCGACGGGTCGGGTGACGGTCGCATCGATGTCGAGCTCCCGGAGGAGTCGATCGATCTCGTCGGTTTCGCGGAGCCGGGTCGAGACCAGCTCGCCGTCGCGAACCACCGGTGCGCGCTTCGGCAGTACGAGGAGCGTTCGACGCGACGTGTGGAACGCCTCGAGGAGCTCGTCGGTCGTGCGCTCATCGTCCGACGGCTCCGCGAGGACCAGGAGCGAGCTCTCATCGCGTGCCTTCAGCGAAGACTCGGCTCGGCTTCGCTGGGCATCGATGCCCGCCGAGACGAGGAGCTCGACGAAGGCGTGGTGACCCAGGGCTCGGGTGCTGAAGGAATCGACTCCGGTCGACCCGGACGGTTGGAATCCCTCGCCGAGCACGGCGAGCGCGATGCCGACGACGAGCGACACGGCCGCCAGGGTCAGCACGAGGGGAAGCCAACGATCGGAGGTCGCGGCCGGCGAGCTCACGATGTCTCCTCGGGCACCCCCGCTACGACGGGGGCGTGGAGAGCGGCACGGAACGCTTCGAACCGTTCCTCGGCGATCGCGAAATCGGCAGGACCGCAGGGTGTTCGTCCGAAGTAGTGGATCTCGACCTGATGGTTGAGTTCCGACAGCGTGGAGTGGGCTCGCAAAGGCAGAGGAGCGTTGGCCAGGATCTCACGGGCCGTGAGGCATGGAGCGGGATCGTACTGCAACTGATCGCGGAGCTCTTCGATGGTCTTCAGGAACAACAGGTGGAGCGCCGCGGCGAGATCGCCGGCGACCGCGACCTTCTGCGCTTCCTCCAGCGGTCGGGCGGTGACCACCAGCGGA
>JAGQRC010000925.1 GCA_020425835.1 Planctomycetota bacterium
CGCTGTCGAAGGATCGACGCGCTCAGTTCTCGCTCGGATAACCGCGGCTCGAGCCGTCGGACTCGTGGATCCGATGGGTCTGATCCTCGACACGGATCGCTCCCCAACTCGGGATCTCCCCCTCGCGCTCCACAGAACACTCGATCAACTCGAACGTGTCGCCGCTCCCCTCGAGCACGCGCGCTCGGGATCCCGGGGATGGGTGGACCGCTTGGACCGCGATCCAACCCTGATCGGCGAATCGGGTCGCGCGGACGATCGTGGACCCGATTCCACCCGATGCCGGGACGATCCTCACCAGCCCCACGGTGTTGCCGGCGACGGTGCACCGCTCGATCGCGCAGTCCCCTCCCTCGATCCAGAGCCCGTGGGTCCCGCGCTCGACGGTGCAATCCGCGAGGGTCACGGCGCAGTTGACCATCTTGACGACGCCGGATGAGCTGGGCGTTCCGTACCTCTCTCCATCGACCGGAACCGGCGTCTCGGGACGGCCGCCGATGAACGTCAATGAACGAACCTCGAGTCCCGTGCACTCTTCGGCGATCAAACAGAACTCCGTCGAGTTCTGCAGGGTCACGGAAGGATCGGCCCCTCGGAGGATCAGATCACGCTTGCCGCGCAGCCGGATCGGCTGGTCGCTCGACCGACTGATCACGATCTCGTCCCCGGGCTCGGCATCATCGATCGCATCCTGCACGGAGCGGAACTGCTCCGTGCGCAGGATGCGCCCCCGAGGAACGAGCGTCTTGGCGGCCAGCCCTCCGACGACGAGGAGCAGCAGCACGATCCCCATCACAGCCATCCATCGCCGTCTCGTCCGATGAGTCTCGGGCGCGCTGACCGGCGACGGTGGAGGCGGCTCGGCCGCGACCGACGCCTCTCGAGCCGACGCACGCTGCCGTCGGCGCCGCCGAGCATGGGACTGCATCTGCTTCTTGAACTCGATAACCGAGGAGTAGCGACCCGACGGTTGGATCGCCGTGCAGCGATCGAACCACTCCTGCAGCTCGACCGGGAGTTGCGGCAGACGCTCCGCGGCGCGCCCGACACCGTTCCGCACCCGGGCTGCGATCTCGTCGCGCGGAATGCGATGGAACGCATCACGCCCCGTCGCGAGGAAGAAGATCACCAGTCCCAGCGCATAGACGTCGATGCGGGCATCGATCGGGCCTCCGCCGAACTGCTCGGGAGCCATGTACGGAAGCGTGCCGGCCCGCAGGAGGGGCTCACTCCCTTCCGGCTCGAAGCGCTCTGCGATGCCGAGGTCGAGCACGACGACGCGCCCGTCCTCGGCCAGCATGATGTTCTCGGGCTTGATGTCCCGATGCATGATGTTGGCGCTGTGCGCGGGAGTCAGTCCCTCGATGATGCCGCGGACGACGCGGACGATCTCCGGCGCGCCCATCGGCCCATGTCGGACGACCCACTCCCGAAGTGTCACGCCGGCGACGAAGTCCATGATGATGTAGTGGATACCGTGAGCTTCGTTGACGTCGTAGACCCGAACGAGGTGGGGCGTGTTGAACGTGGCGAGGTGGCGTGCTTCGGCGCGCAGGCGCTCGACCGCGGCCGAGTCTCGGCTCAGCTTCTCGTTCAGACACTTCACGGCGACCGGCACGTCCAGACGAACGTGCCGCCCCCGGTACACGACTCCCATTCCGCCCTGGCCGAGCGGCGCCTCGATCAGTGCGTCACCGAGCTGGCGGCCCGCCCCGGCGCGCTCCAGCTTCTCGAGGATCGGGTCCACCGCGCGCTTCGACGCCCGCCACGCACGACCGCACTCCGGACAGATGTCGGGAAGGTGCTCCGGATCGACGCCGCGGATCTGCGTCCCACACTGCTCGCAGCGAACGTTGGACAATCGAACTCTCCCGAGCCGAGGGGACCGCTCGTTCCGACGAGATCGCAGCGGCGGCGGGGATCGTAGCGGCTCGGCCGAACGCGAACAACGATCGGTCGACGCCTCGAACGCGAGCGGCCA
>JAGQRC010000926.1 GCA_020425835.1 Planctomycetota bacterium
ATCCGTGAAGTGACCCAGCGCGGCAAGTACTGGGAGGGCGACTGGCGCGAGATCGACCCCATGAGCGTCAGCCAGGACTTCGATTTCCCGGGTGTCGGCGTGCGCCGTATGTACCTGCTCTACCACGAAGAGCTCGAGTCGCTGGTGCCGAACCTCGCGGACAAAGGGCTGCGCCGCATCCGCTTCTGGATGACCTTCGGCCAGGAGTACATCACCCATCTCCGAGTCCTGCAGAACGTCGGGATGACGCGCATCGATCCGGTCGAGTTCCAGGATCAGCAGATCGTTCCGATCCAGTTCCTCAAGGCGCTGCTGCCCGATCCCGGTTCGCTCGCCGAGGGGTATCACGGCAAGACCTCGATCGGCTGTGTCATCGAGGGGACCCGGGGTGGGAAACCGTTGCGCAAGTTCATCTACAACATCTGCGACCACGCGGAGTGCAACGCGGAGACTGGCTCGCAGGCGGTCAGCTACACGACCGGCGTTCCCGCCATGATCGGAGCGAAGATGCTCCTCGAGAGACGGTGGACCGGTCCCGGAGTCTTCAACATGGAGGAGTTCGATCCCGACCCGTTCATGGAGGACCTGAACCGATACGGCTTGCCCTGGCAGCTGGTCGACTGGGAGCAGCCGGTTGAGTGAGGCTCGAACGACGGACGGTGAGCGTCCCGCGGCGATCGCGATCCCGGGCGCGGCGCTCGCCGACATCGAGACCCCCTGCTTCGTCGTCGACGTCGCGTTGATCGAGCGCAACTGCGCGGTCCTCGATCGCGTGCAGCGCGAGTCCGGTGCCAAGATCCTGCTCGCCCTCAAGGGTTTCGCGACCTGGGCCGTGTTCCCGACGATCGCGCGGACGCTCGCGGGCTGTGCGGCGAGCGGGCTCCACGAGGCGATGCTCGCGCACGAGAAGTTCGGTCGCGAGGTGCACGTCTACGCCCCCGCCTTCTCCGATGCTGACCTCGCGCGGATCCTGCCGATCGCCGATCACGTGATCTTCAACTCCCTCGAGCAGTGGAAGCGGTTCGCGCACCACTGGTCGGGCGCCGCGACCCGCCGACCCTCTCGTGGTGTGCGGATCAACCCGGAGCATCGCGAGGTCGAGGTCGCCCTCTACGATCCGTGCGCGCCCGGCTCGCGGCTGGGCATCACCCGCGCGGAACTCGGCGATGCGCTGCCGGAGGGGATCGAGGGTCTGCACTTCCACTCGCTCTGCGAGCTGAACAGCGATGCTCTCGAGCGGACCCTCGCCGCAGTCGAGGAGCGGTTCGGCGACGCGCTGCGGGATCCGCGGATCCGCTGGCTCAACTGCGGCGGCGGCCATCACATCACCCGACCCGACTACGACCTCGATCGGCTCGTGCGCGTTCTGTCCCGACATCGCGAGCGCTACGGCCACCAGCTCTTTCTCGAGCCGGGCGAGGCGATCGGGCTCAACACCGGCGTGCTGATCGCGTCGGTGATGGACATCGTCCGCAATAGTGGGATCGACATCGCCATCCTCGACGTCTCCGCCACCGCGCACATGCCGGACGTCCTGGAGATGCCGTACCGCCCGGTGATCGAGAACGCCGGCGAACCGGGCGAACGCGCCCACACCTTTCGCCTCGGTGGCCCGACCTGCTTGGCCGGCGACGTGATCGGTGACTACTCGTTCGACGAGCCGCTCCGGATCGGCGATCGACTCGTGTTCGGCGACATGGCCCACTACACCATGGTCAAGACGACCACTTTCAACGGCGTGCCGCATCCGTCGATCGCGATCCACGACTCCCGGACCGGCGAGACCGAGGTCGTTCGGAGGTTCGGGTACGAGGACTACCGGGATCGGTTGGGATGAAGCCGACAGAGTCGATCACGCGTCGGATCGCTGCGGTTCAGAGGATGCGGACGAGAACGAGGAGGCGGAGAATGGGAAGTGGCACGCTGAGCGTATGGCTCCTCGCGATCGCCATCCTCGTTGCGCAGACCGGTTGCCA
>JAGQRC010000927.1 GCA_020425835.1 Planctomycetota bacterium
CGACACTGCGTCATCGGATCGGCCGACCCGCTCGGCGAGCCCGAGGCGCAGAAGAAGCTCGCCGCCACCGGCGCGTCGTCGTTCGCGCTCGAGCTGATCCCGCGGATCACCCGCGCCCAGTCGATGGACGTGCTGTCGTCCATGGCCACGATCGCCGGCTACAAGGCGGTGATCCTCGCTGCCGACAACCTCCCGCAGATGTTCCCCATGCTGATGACGGCGGCCGGCACGCTGACCCCCGCGAAGGTCTTCATCATCGGCTGCGGTGTCGCCGGGTTGCAGGCGTGCGCGACTGCCAAGCGACTCGGTGCCGTGGTCGAGGCCTACGATGTGCGACCCGCCGTCAAGGAGCAGGTCCAATCGGTCGGGGCGAAGTTCATCGAGCTCGATCTCGAGACCGGTGACGCCGAGGATGCCGGGGGGTACGCGAAGGAGCAGGGCGAGGACTTCCTGCGTCGACAGCGAGAGCAGATGAAGAAGGTCATCGCCGCCAACGACGTGGTCATCACCACGGCCGCGATCCCGGGACGCAGATCGCCGGTGCTGGTGACCGCCGAGATGGTTCGCGCCATGCGCATCGGCTCGATCATCATCGACCTCGCCTCCGAGCGGGGCGGCAATTGCGAGCTGACGAAGCACGGCGAGATCGTCGATGTCGGCGGCGTGCGGATCTTCGGCCCCGAGAACGTGCCGTCGTCCATTCCGCATCACGCCTCCCAGATGCTCGCGCGCAACGCGGTCAACTTCATCACGCCGCTCGTCGCCGACGGAGAGATGACCTACGACATGGAGGACGAGGTCGTCGCGGGAACGTTGGTCACTCGAGGAGGTGAGGTCGTCCACCCTCGCGTCCGCGAGCTGCTCGGTCTTCCGACTCAAGCCTCCCCGGCGGGAGCCGCCTCGAACGGAGCTTCGTGATGGACGTCAGCCTGCTCACCATCTTCGTGCTCGCCATCTTCGTCGGCTTCGAGATCATCACGAAGGTCCCACCGACGTTGCACACCCCGCTGATGTCCGGATCGAACGCGGTGTCCGGGATCACGATCACCGGAGCGCTGATCGCGCTGTCGGCGAGCGAGGGAACGATGGCCAAGGTGCTCGGCTTCGTCGCGCTCGTCTTCGCGACGATCAACGTCGTCGGGGGATTCCTGGTCACCCACCGCATGCTGGAGATGTTCCGAAGCCGCAAGTGATCGAGACCTCCGCTCCGAATCCGTCGCCATCGACTGCCCGGCGATCGTCCTGAACTCCCACCCGTTCCCGTCCGACTAGCGAGGGCCACTACCGTGTCGATGCTCGCCCTACTCCAAGCCAACGATCCCGTCGCGCACGCCGAGCCGAGCTGGGTCACGCTCACCTATCTCGTCGCGGCGATCCTCTTCATCTTCGGACTCAAGGGCCTGACCCACCCGCGCACCGCGGTCCGCGGCAATCTGCTCAGTGCCGTCGGGATGCTCGTCGCCATCGTCGTGACGCTGATCCACTGGCACATCCTCTCGAGCGCGTGGGTCCTGGTGGGGCTCGCGATCGGCTCGATCGTCGGTGGAGCTCTCGCGGTCCGCATCCAGATGACCGCGATGCCGCAGATGGTCGCCGCGTTCAACGGGCTCGGGGGTGGCGCGTCGGCGTTCGTCGCCGGGTACGCCCTCGCGGAGCCTCCGATCGATGCGGGCACCGCGTTCTACATCGCCACCTTCCTCTCGACGGTCATCGGAGCGGTGACCCTCTCGGGAAGCATGGTCGCGTTCGCCAAGCTCCAGGAGCTCATGTCGGGGCAAGCCATCCGGTTCCCGGCGCAGGGACTGGTCAATGCGGCGCTCTTCCTGATCTGCGTCGGCGTCGGGGTCTTCCTGACCCGCGGCACCGAATACGCGATGGCGTTCTACTGGGCGCTCTTCAGCGTCGCGACGATCCTCGGCGTGCTCCTGGTCATCCCGATCGGGGGGGCGGACATGCCGGTGGTGATCTCGCTCCT
>JAGQRC010000928.1 GCA_020425835.1 Planctomycetota bacterium
GAGGTGACCGATCAGGCGACGATCGGCCTCCCGAGCATCTACTCCAACGTGCTCGGCCGAGCGACGACCACGACCAGCGGGATCACTCGGTTCGGCTATCTCTCGTCGGTGAGCGCGGGTGGCCCCAACGACCTGTTCAACGACCCGGGCAACGCGCTCCGGATCGTCGACGTCGCGATCGACCAGATCAGCGACATGCGCGCGTTTCTCGGAGCGTTCACGAACGACAACATCGAGCCCGCGTTGCGGGAGTTGTCGGTCCACATCGAGAACCTCTCGGCGAGCGAGTCGTCGATCCGCGACCTCGACTTCGCGGAGGAGACCGCCCAGCTGGCGAAGACCCAAGTGCTCTACCAGGCGGGGCTCTCGGTGATCGCGCAAGCGAACGCGATCCCCCAGGGCGTGTTGCAGCTGCTGCAGTAGTCGCGCACGACCGGAAAACCCCGACGAAGCGAGGCCTCGCGATCTCTCGATCGCGGGGCCTCTCTCTTTCGGTCCGGCGTGCGTCGAACGACCCTGCGCACTGCTGACCGAAGCGTGGTCGGAGGGGGCTCGATGTCCCCACCGGCGACGGAGCGGGCCCGTGCAGGTTCAACGATGACTTGCACCTGCGGGAAACTACGTCCGACCGCAAAGGTTTTCCGGACGGCGTTCCCGATAGCCAGCACCGAGGCTCGAACCTCTCGAGACTCGACCGTCTCGCCGTCGAGGTGGATCGGCCGGAGATCGTGCACGCGGCGCAAGGTGCGTCCGTGTGCGGATCCCCGCGCTTCCGCGCCCGGCGGCGGATGGTCGCGAGGGAGCGCTGCCGTTCGGCTCGGGTCGGTCCGGGTCGCGGTTGTGCTGAGGACGGAAGACGAGGAACTACCGAACTGACGACACAACTCGGTTCATCCGAATCGCTCTCGTGATTCGGTGAAGCCCCGATCGGCTCGCCCACGGGCCGCACTGTCGAAGGATCGACGGTGAAGTGAAATCAAGGAGGATTTCATGGGACTTCGGATCAACACCAACGTGCCGTCGTTGACGGCGCTGCGGACGCTGCGCGCCAACGACAAGAACCTGCAGGGTTCTCTGGAGCGACTCTCGACCGGCTTGCGCATCAACAGCGCGGCGGACGACCCCTCGGGGCTCGTCATCTCCGAGCAGTTGCGAGCGCAGGTCGCCTCCATGCGCCAGGCACTCGAGAACTCCCAGAACGCATCGAACCTGATCGGGACCGCGGAAGCGGCTCTCAGTGAGGTCAGTGATCTCCTGATCGGGATCCGGGAGTCGATCGTGTTCGCCCTGAACACCGGGGGGAACGATGCCGACCAGATCGACGCCGAGCAGGACTCGATCGACAACGCGATCCGGTCCATCGACCGTATCGCGGAGACGACGCGTTTCGCCAAGAAGCGGTTGCTCGATGGGAGCGCCGGCGTCCAGGTCCTGAGCCAAGCGACCGCGATCGGGAATCTCGACGTCCAGAGCGTTGCGTTCGACGGCAACTCGCAGCAACAGTACACGGTCGGCATCACCCAGGTCGCCAGCCAGGCCACGCTGTTCTCGTCCGCGTTCGTCGGGACCAGCGGTGGCACGACGATCCTGCGTCTGACCGGTAACGAGGGCACGCAGGACATCAACCTGGCCAGCGGCTACGGTGTCGCGTCGTTCGACGATGCGATCAACATCTACACCGCGGACACCGGGGTCTACGCCTCGAACGGACTCCTCTACAGCGTCGAGTACGGCTCGGACGAGTCGATCTCGGTCGAGGTGGTCTCCGGAACCGTGCGACTCGGCGGCGGGGCGACGTTGGGAACCTCGTCCGGGGTCCAGACGGACTCCGGGCAGGACGTCGGAGGCTACGTCAACGGCGTCGCGTTCGACGCGAGGGGCAACGAGATCCGGGTCGTGTCGGACGTGCTGACCGCGAATCTCCGGCTCAACGACGGGACGGGCACCGGGAACTACACGTTC
>JAGQRC010000929.1 GCA_020425835.1 Planctomycetota bacterium
GGCCTCCAGGATCGCCCCCACGGCGATGGTGTCCCCGGACACGCCGACCGCCTTCCCGAACTGGTCGAAGGCCTCGGTGTTCGATGCCTTGAGGTACGCTTCCTGACTCCAGCTGGTCCCTTGGCGGACGAACACGTACGCGGCGCCTGCCTCGTCGGCCGAGTTGCTGGTCTCGATTCCGTTCACGCCGACGGCGTCGCTGGACTCCGAGTACGCTCCCACGACGATCGTGTCGCCCGAGACGGCCACGGAATCCCCGAAGTGGTCGCCGGCGTCGGTGTTGGAGGCTTTCAGGAATGCCTGCTGGCTCCAGGTCCCGCCCGCACGCACGAACACATAGGCCGCGCCCGAGCCGGTCGCGCCGCTGTTCGACTGATTCCCGTCGACGCCCGTCGAGCTGCTCGACTCCAAGGAGGCTCCGACGACGATGGTGTCTCCGGAGATGCCGAGCGAGATCCCGAACAGGTCATCGGGGCTCGTGTTCGAGGCCTTCAGATAGGCCTGCTGACTCCAGACCGGCCCGGTGCGCACGAACACGTACGCCGCTCCGGAGCCGCTCGCCGAGTCGAAGGTCTGGTCGCCGTTCACCCCCGTGGCGCCGCTGTCCTCGGTCGGGGCGGCGACGACGACGGTATCTCCGGAGATCGCGACCTGGTTTCCGAAGATGTCCTGCGCCTGGGTGTTCGAGGCCTTGAGGTAGCCCAGCTGCGCGAGCGGATCGATCGTGATGGGATAACGTGCTCCCTCGTCGTCGACCGTGAGGAGCAGCTCGTCCGCGGCGAGCGTGAATCCGGCGTCGAGTCTCCGTCCGCCGGCGTCGAACACGACCAACCCGGCGTAGACGAGCCGGGTGCGGCCGCTCGAGTCGGAGAACCGCACGTCCCTCCCGCCACTCTCGACGGTCGGACGGAGCGTGCCTCGGACCGCGATCCTCAGCTCGAGTTCCCCCTCCCCCTCCGGACGGGCGTGGAGGGTGTAGCCGTGCTCGAGCCCACGCGCCTCGTTGACGTACCACTCGGTCATGAGGTCGTCCCAGTGGTACTCCAGTCGCACTCCCTCGACGGTCACGTCGCGTCGGACGTCCGGACTCGTCTCGCAGGACTCCCGGCCGTAGGAGGAGAGGTCCAGTCCCCACGACCACTCACCACCGGCGGGCCGGAGCTCGAATCCACGAGCGTCGAAGCGAGTCGTCCAGCCCTGGGCCGGGTTGTGGGCCGTGTGGCCGCCTTCGACCGCCCGGACGCCGAGACGGTACGCGTCGTGCGCATCGCGAATCGACTGCCAGTCGTCGAGCGTCAGCCCTTGCGGCACTCCGTCGGCGGCCGGTTCGGTGTGCTCGGAGTGTTCGTTCGCCCACGCGAGGTTCGGAGCGAGCAGCGCGACGACCATCGTCGAGGTGAGGAGATGAGAGCTCATGGTTCGGTTCCTTGCGGTCGCGGTCGCGGGTCCGCACTCCGCAACGAGCGCGGTGCGCGAGGAGAGTGTCGTCTCCGGATTGCACCCCGAGGCGGACGAGGCCGCAATCCGCGCCGGAGGAATCGTCCGCGAAGGCGGAGACAGGGCCCCGCTGCGCGCCGAGTGGAGGTCCGCGGAGACTCCGAGAGCACGCGACCGTCGAGTCCCGCAGTACGGCGGAGACGCGCTCCGGAAGCGTGGATCGGTGCGCTTCCGCGACGCGTGGGAACCGCGGCTGCGCTCGAAGAGACGTCCACGCGACCCGCACGGCGTTCCGCGAGCGGACGACTTTCTCCGCCGACTCGAAACCACGCTCGCGTCCGGAACCGGGCCTTCGCGGAGGGGTTGCGCGGGTTCCGCGGTGGGTCGTCCCGCGTCGCCGCAACCCCACCGCGCCCTGACGACAGAAGCCCAGGGTGCCTCCACCGAGGGCCCGAGCTCCGTGCTAGCTTCGCAACCTCACCTCGAATCCGCTGGGAGACCACCAGGGAGAGAGTCGGGGCCT
>JAGQRC010000930.1 GCA_020425835.1 Planctomycetota bacterium
GTCCGGTCGAAGTTGGAGCGGAACGCGAGCAGGTGCTTCGACCACGGGATCTCGTGGGCGTAGAGGCCAATGCTGAAGGTCATGAACGACAGCACTTCGCGAAGCCAGGGATCCTCGATTCGCTCGTCCATGTAGTCCGCGAAGGTGCGGTCGCCGTGATCGAGCTCGAGGGGATGGGAGTACTCGAGTCCCGGGTCGAGATGGAACCACTTGTACTCCCGGCAGGTCGCCCGACACTCGTCGACGAAGCGGTCGATCGCGTCCCGTTCGTGCGGCCACGTCTCGTGGGCCTTCTCGATGAAACGGTCGAACCGTCCGGGATAGCCGAACCGCCGCTCCCCGCGACACACCTCGATCGCACACTCATCCGGGAGCGGCACCAGCTCCAGCCGCCGCCAGAGGTCGAGGTACTCGAGGAACACTCGCATGGGGCGCCCCGGCTCGGTCGAGCCCATGTAGTGGAAGCCGACGTCGAACGTCGTCTTCTTGCGGCGGAACTGTTGGAGATAGCCACCGGGCACGCGGTGCTGCTCGCAGACCAGGACGCGTCGGCCGGTCTCCGCCAGCAGGATCGCATCGACCAGTCCGGAGATGCCAGCACCGGCGATGAGGACATCTGCAGTTTCGGCCATCGATCAGCGCTGGAACCGACGGAGGATCAGGCTCGCGTTGGTGCCGCCGAAGCCGAACGAATTGGACAGGATCGTGTTCGCGTCTCCGATCGCGGTCCGCGCCAACACGTTGATCGGTGGCGTGTCGTCGTCGAACCCCTCGAAGTTGATGTTCGGGGCGAGGAATCCATCGCGCATCATGAGGGAGCAGTAGAGGATCTCCGAGACACCCGCCATCCAGCACTCGTGACCGGTCATCGACTTCGTCGAAGAGACGGGCGGGCCGTCCTTCCCGAACAGCTCGTGGATCGCCGTCGCCTCCGCGATGTCTCCGGCGGGTGTCGAGGTGGCGTGCGCATTCACGTAGTCGATGTCTCCCGGAGCGATCCCGGCCTGCTCGATCGCCGAACGCATGCAGCGAAAGGCGCCCTCTCCCGAGGGCAGCGTCAGATGCTCACCGTCCGACGAGAACGCGTAGGCGATGATCTCGCCGAAGATCGGGGCGTCGCGTTCGAGCGCGCTCTCGAGACTCTCGAGCACCACCATCGCCCCGCCGCCTCCCGGAACGAGACCGTCGCGCCCCCGATCGAACGGACGCGACGAGGCGGCCGGATCGTCCTCTCGAACGCTGAAGCTGTTGAGGGCATCGAAGCTGACCACCGAGAGCCAGTTCATCTCCTGAGCGCCACCGGCGAAGATGATCCGTTGCGATCCATCGCGGATCAACCGGTAGGCGAGGCCGATCGCGTGGGCGCCGCTGGCGCAGGCAGCACTGATCGTCAGGTTGATCCCGCGGGCGTGGAGGAACGGCCCGAGGTTCATCGAGACCGTCGAGTTCATCACCTTGATGACCATGTGCGAGCCGAGGAAGCGCGACTCGCCGTACTCGTCGAGCGTCTTCATCAGCTCCGGCAGCGGGCTCGACGACGAGTCGTTGCCGACGATGATCCCCACGTCGTCGCGCGCGATCTGATCGTCGCGCAACCCGCTCGATCGCACGGCGCGACAGGTCGCGAGCGCCGTGTAGATCGCCGGCTCGGGCATGAACTTGCGCGACTTGCGGTCGAGCTCTTGCTTGATCGGGAGATCCGGGAGCGCGGTCATCAGACCGGAGCGGAACCCGAGCGCCTTGCGCTCCGGGGAGAAGACGATCCCCGATCGCCCCGCGCGGAGCGCTTCCGAGATGTCATCGAGCTCGGTGCCGAGGCAGGTCACCCCTCCGAGCCCGGTGACCACGACACGGCCGTGCGTGGACTCGCCTCGGGAAGGACGAACGGACATGGAGATCTCCCTTCCACGAGGTTCACCGGAACAGCGGAGCGACGACCGCGCGATCGGGTCAGT
>JAGQRC010000931.1 GCA_020425835.1 Planctomycetota bacterium
CTGCGTTTCGCCGGAAGCACTGGTCTTGAAATCTCGGACTCTCGCCTCGAAAGCAGTTTTTCAACGGACTGCTAGCCTTCTCATGGAAGCAGTCCGTTGAGAAACTCATTCCGGCCGAGAGCCCGAGCTTCCGTCGGCCAGCACTCCCGCCGAAACTCGAGACTGCTTTCGAGCCGAGCTTCGAGATCTCAATGGGTTGCTGGCGTCGAAGCGGCCCCCGACCGGGGCCCGATCCGTGCGACCGGGCGGTCGGTGGTCCAGATTTGCGGCGCCCCAGATTTGCGGCGTCCCAGATTCGAGGAGGGGAGGGGCTTCGGGTTGGGGCGGCGCATCAGTATTCTGGGTCGCGTGTGTGTCCCCCGTTCCACCGCTCATTGCGCAGGAGTTCCCATGCGGCCGATCGCTCCCTCCCTCACCATCCTGTCGGTTCTCTTGGTGTCGTTCATCATTAGCAGCACCGCTCGAGGTCAGCAGGTCCTGGTCTACGATCCCTCCGTTCAGCAGAACATCGGCGAGCAAGCCGCGATCGATGCGGGGTACACCGTCACCGCCGTGGTGTCCGATGTCGCCTTCGACCTGGAAGTGTCCACGGGGACGTGGGACCTGATCTCCATCGACGTTCCGTCGTCCGGAATGACCCAGACCGTCGTCGACGCGGTCGCGAACCACATCGCGGCCGGTGGGAAGGCGATGATCGGATTCTGGAACTTGGATGCCGCGATCGGGGATGGCCTTCGAACCGCGTTCCAAGTCGAGACCGCGGTCGACTACACCTTCCCGCTCCCGATCTACGCGTGGGATGTCTCGCACCCGATCTTCACCGTCCCCAACTTGATCGCGAGTCCGATCCCGATCGGGCAGGACGCGTGGGCAGACGACGGAGATCGGATGACCGCGGCCGCGACGAGCGTCGAGCTCGGAGGCTTCGTCGACACGGCGACCACCGGGGAAGCGGCCATCATCCTCGGCAACGACGGACGGACGATCTGCAACGGATTCGTCTATGACAGCTTCGTCCCGACCGACTTGATCCCCCTGATCCAGAACGAAATGGCGTTCTTGATCGGTGGCTCGGGCGGTGGTGTCGAGTTCCGACGGGGCGATGTGAACGTTGACGGCGTGTTCGACATCTCGGACCCCGTCTTCGCGCTCGCGTCATTGTTCATCCCGGGTTCGCCGGAGCCCGGCTGCGGGGACGCGTCGGATGCCAACGACGACGGCATCTTCGACATCTCCGACGCGGTCTACGCGTTGGCGAGCCTGTTCATCATCGGCGCTCCGCCTCCCCCGTCACCGGGAGGCGCGTGCGGAACCGACCCGACTCCGGACTCGCTCGACTGCCTGGACTACCCGACTTGTCCGTGAAGGCGGGAACGTCGACGACGCGGCGCGACGCGATCAACGTACGGTTCGCAGGGTGATCGTTCCCGCGTCGTTCGTGGGCTCTTCGAAGCGCGGCGTGATGACCCGGATCCGATCGGCGGGCAATCCGCGCTCGATCAACTCGGCGTGGAGGAGCTCCAATCGTCGCCGAGCGATGGCTTGCGCGGTCTGCCGAGTTCGCTGCTCGGCGCGGTGTGGTGACGTCTCCGTCGCCAACGCGTAGAGACGGTCCATGGCGCGCTCGATCTCACCGATCTCCGCATCGTGCTCCCGAAGATGTTGGAGCGCGAGGATCGTTCGTCGAGGGAGCCCGGCCGTCAACGAGGCCGACGCCTCGTCCACCAACGCGGGGCGAGCGGCGACCAACTCGCGACGACGGCCGCGCAGTCGCTCGGCCAGCGCGCGGCTCTCATCGACCGGGGGATTCGCGCGGAGCGCCGCGGCCTCCAGGTCGGCGCGTCCGAGTCGAGAGGACACCTCGAGCCGCAATTTGGGGTCGACCTCGAGCGCGCTCCGGAGGGCGTCGACCTCGACGATCAGTGGGGTGTGTCCCCACGTCGCGCCCCTG
>JAGQRC010000932.1 GCA_020425835.1 Planctomycetota bacterium
CGCGGGCGAAGTCCAGACGGAGGGTCTGTCGATGGCCGCCGCGCTTCTTCGCCGCCGCGCGCTCGCGCTCGTGGGAGAGGAAGTGCTGGCACGCGCCGAGGAGGAACGAGCGGAACTTCCCGCGATCGGCATCCGCTCGTCCGAGGAGGTCGCGCTCGAGGAGTTCGACCACGAACGACTGCGTCAGGTCCTGAGCCTCGTGGGTCGAGTGGCCGCGGCGCCGGAGATAGGCGTAGATCGGCGGCCAGTAGTTCTCGCAGAGTTCGGAGAGAGCGGCGCGAGCACGGAGAGGGTCCTCGTCGCGGACGGATGCGACCAGACTCCAACGGGTCGTCGCGAAACGCGCCTCGGTGTCCCTCGGCTTCGTCGGGGAGTCCGACGACGTCTCCGTGCTGCGGCGTTCGTCGGCTGGCGCTTCGCCCAAGTTTCCCCCTCTCCGGTGATCGCGGTGCCCACCCGTGTCGACGGTGGCGGCTCGTCGCGACATTGTCGGGGTCCCGCCGCGCCTTGTCAGCCCCGCTCTCGTCCGCCTCCTTGCCTCCAGCTTCACCGCTTCCTCACCGAGCCCGACCATATTCCGCGCCCGGATGACCACCGGGCGCTGGCCCGAGGCATCTTCGCCTTCTCTCGAAAGGAGACCTCATGCGATTTCGGTTGCTGGTTCTGACCTTGTCGCTGGTGCTGATCGCGGCGGGATCGACCTGGGCCGGCGCGCCCGGCTTGGTGATCAACGAGGTTCGCATCGACCAGACCGGCGCAGACAATGACGAGTACTTCGAGCTCTTCGGCACCCCCGGGGTGTCGCTCGACGGTCTGACCTACTTGGTCATCGGCGATGGCACGACCGGGAGCGGGACGATCGAAGCGGTGGTCGACCTGACCGGGTCCGCTCTCGATGCCAATGGCTACTTCGTCGCGGCCGAATCGACCTTCACGATCGGGCTGGCCGATCTGGTCACGACGCTGAACTTCGAGAACAGCGACAACGTGACCCACCTCCTGGTGCAGGGCTTCGTGGGCGCGGACGGCGACGATCTCGACGTCGACGACGACTGCGTCCTCGATGTCACGCCGTGGGCGGCGATCGTCGACTCGATCGCGTTGATCGAGGAGCCGAACCCGGCGGCGGGCACGGAGTGCGAGTACTCCAGTCTCGGAGCTGGCCTCGGCCCCGACGGCGTCAACGTCCCCGGGCACGCGAAGCGTTGCCCCAATGGTGGTCCCTGGGCGATCGGGGCCTTCGATCCGGCCGCCGGCGACGACACCCCGGGCGCGGCGAACGACTGCTCGATTCCCGGTGATGACTGCTCCGACGCGATGGCGATCGGCGATGGCGACACTGCCTACTCGACGATCGGTGCGACCACCGATGGTCCGGCGCCGTGCGGTTCGCTCGGCGCCGACGTCTGGTTCAGCTACACCGCGACCTGCACCGGTGACCTGACGCTCTCCACGTGTGATCAGGCCGACTACGACACCGCGATCGCGATCTACGACGCAGCGGTGCCCTGTCCGCCGATGGCGGGCGACGAGATCGGTTGCAACGACGATGGCGCGGGTTGCGCCGGTGGCACGTCGACGCTCACCGTCGCGGTGACCGAGGGTTCGACCTACCTGATCCAGGTCGGTGGCGCGGCCGGGGCGCAAGGCGGCGGCACCCTGTCGCTGAGCTGCGTCGGCTCCATGGGTGGCCTCGACATTCGGATCAACGAGATTCGCATCGACCAACCCGGCAACGATGACGACGAGTACTTCGAGCTCTTCGGCCCCGCTGGTCAAGCGCTGGATGGCCTCACCTATATCGTGATCGGTGACGGAACCGGCGGGAGCGGCGTGGTCGAGGCGGTGGTCAGCCTCGCCGGCCAGTCGATCGGCGCGAGCGGTTTCTTCCTCGCGGCCGAGACCACCTTCACGCTCGGGACGCCCGACCTCGTCGCCGACCTCAACTTC
>JAGQRC010000091.1 GCA_020425835.1 Planctomycetota bacterium
GTCGCGGACGATGTCGAGCAGGAAGCCTGGACGACGGCGTTCGAGAAGCTCCATCGGCTCCGCGATCCCGGAGCGTTGGCCGCATGGCTCCGGCAGATCGCTCGGCGTCTCGCGCTTCGCGAGAGGCGTCGAAGTCGGCGGTGGCGAGGGTCGACCGAGGAGCCGCGAGAGCGGGAGTCGTCGATCGAGACCGACCCGCGGTGGGCGTCGTCCGACGTTCGCGCCGCACTCCAGCGGCTGAGCGACGATCACCGCGAGATCCTCGAGCTTCGATACCTCCGGGAGCTCGAGTACGAGGAGATCGTCCGTGAGTTGGGCTGCCCGATCGGGACCGTGCGTTCCCGACTGCACTACGCTCGACTCGCTCTGCGTCGCGTGATGGAAGGGAGCGACCATGTCGACTGAACCGAACCCCACCGGTCCGAGCCCGTTGCCCTGGGCGGAGCTCCGAGATCGAGAGGACCGCCGAATCCGCCGCTGGACCGGCATCACGATCGGGTCCTGGACCTTGACCGCCGGTTATCTGATCGCGTTGGCGTGGGGCTACCTCGTGTACGTCCACCCCGCCTTGCACGTCGCCGCCCTCGGCGAGGAGACGAGCGCGGAACGGCTCACGATGAGTCTGCACATCGTGGCGATCGGACTACAGGCGTTCCTCGTCTGGCCGTTCCTCCTGCTGGTCTCCGCGATCAGTACGAGTGGCCTCGTCCTGCTCGGTCGCACCGCGACGCTCGCTCAAGTGCGACGCAGCCTCGCGGCGCTGAGCGAGCAGCTCGACGCGACGTCGGGAAGCGCTTGATCCCCGGAGTGCGGGTCCGGCAGTGCCGCCCGAGTCTGCGACACGCAGCGCGCGGCTGCTCGAGGACGGTTCCCCGTTCGACCGGTCAGCCTCGAGGTAGGCGAGAGAGCCGAATGCGGGACAGCTGATCGAACCGCTTCTTCTGGTCCGGCTCGAACGCCGCCAGGAATGCCACCTGACCGTAGTCCCGGTGATTCGAGTAGATCCTCACTCGAGATCCGGAGGCGCCGAGCAACCCGTCGTACCGGGTCAAGACCGTTGGGTCCAACCAGTCGTCGTCGATCCGGAAGTCCCAGCGGACGCGCTGTCCCTCGTGCTCGAACTCGAGCCATGCCACTCCTTCCTCCAGGTCGACATGGTCCTTCACGTGGGACAGGTCGAGGGCATTGGACGTCATCCGCTCGAGCCGCTCGAGAACTTCCACGTAGTCGCCATGATCCTCGACACGCTCGACGTCGCACATCCAGAGCCGGTCGCAGAGTGGCGTGTAGGGCTCCTCTTCGAGATCCATCCCCATGACCTCGATCAACCCTCGGTAGGGCGGCGACTCCAACGACCGCCGGTCATCGGACCGCGTCAGCTGCTCCTCACCGACCCCGGGGTTGAGCGTCAGCCCGATCTCGGCGAGCGCCGCTAGTTGACTCTCGATCGTGACGCGCTTCTTGTTGAACAACGGCATCGGATTCCCTTTCCGAAGTCGGGACGACGACGCGCCCTTGACCGAGAGCCCACCGGTTCAGATGACGCGGCGGGGAACCACGCCTTCGGCTCGGAGATAGGGGTCGAGTCGACGAGAGAGCTCGGCCAGGTTGTGGCTCGGAACCTTTGGGTAGAGGTGGTGCTCGAGGTGGTAGGTGAGCTCCAGGAAGATGGCCGGGATGATCCGACCACGGAGCGTGCTCGTCTGCTCGAGGGGTGTGTCCCCGTAGTCGTGGTGGGGGAGGTGTACCGTCAGCAGGGGATAGACCCAGCTTCCCACGAAGGCGCCCAGCGCGTAGACGGCGAGCGAAGGCGCGTGCCACCAGCCTCCGAGCGCCAGTGCGCAGCCGAAGCAGGTCCAAAGGGCCTCTGCTCGCAGCCAGGCACGCTCGCGCGGTTGCCCCTTCCGGCGGTCGTAGGCCCAACGCCACAGCCGAACGAGGAAGAGTGGACCATGGAGAACCGAAGCGAGGGCGCCCATTCGCGCGGGATCGCCCTCCGGGTCGTCGGGACCGGGAAACACCTCGTGATGGCGGTGGTGCGTCGTCCGGTAGGCATGTCCGCTCTCGAAGAGAAGTGCGCCGAAGAGAAAGAGAGCCCAGTCGGTCTGTCTTCGCGTGAGCCCGATGGAATGATGGACCACGTCGTGAGTGACGGTCACGACCGCGACGAAGAGAAGGAACATGAACACGGGAGTGAGCCACCACCACTCGGCGGTGGCCACCACGAAGAACCCGGCGGCGGCGACGAAGGGACGGACGAGCGCCGTCCGACGCTGCCTTCGCGTCGTCTCGAGCAGATCGGTGCCGAGGGATTCGAGGGAAGGCAGTGCGTTCGCGGGCCGACCGCTCTCCTGGGTCTCGACACCGCTCACCGGACGGTCACCCTCTCGCGTCGAACGCTCGGGGATCGCGCCGGGGAACCCAGCTCCTCCCAGAGGTCATCCGCGACGATTCGGCTACCCAGAACACAGGCGACGGTCCCGAGACCGGGCCACGTCGTGTCGCCCACGAGCCGAAGCCCGGGAACACCGATGTCGTGAGGGACAGCGTTCTGATTCGAGTTGGAGAGACCGAGCTTCACCCCGCCGACGGCGCCGCGGGGTCGTCGCGTGAAGCGCGCGTACGTCTTCGGCGTGCCGGTTTCGCGGACCACGGCGGACTGTCCGAGCGATGGATACACGCGTCTCGCCAAGCGGATCATCCTCTCGGCGAGCGCGTTCTTCTTCGCGAGGTACTCCGCTCCGTCGAGTCGCCAAGCCGCAAGATCGGTATGTGTGGAGAGCACCACCGTGCGATGGCCGGCGGGGGCGCTTGCCAGATCGTCG
Organism: Planctomycetota bacterium; assembly: GCA_020425835.1. The sequence continues at coordinate 2,826 of JAGQRC010000091.1, forward strand.
GCGGCGGAGACCGAGATGAACATGTTGTTCCCGTCGCCGAGAGGGGCATCGTAGCGTTCCAGGATCTGGTGGTGCGTCCACTCGGTGTCACCGACCTCCCGTTCCGGGACACCGAGGAAGACGACGACGGCTCCGCCTTGCTGCGAAGCATCGCGCTCGACGAAGGGAACGAGAGCGCGCGTCAGCTCATCGAGACCGAGATCCGCGGTGAGCGCGATCGGAATGGCCGAAACGACGGTTCGTGCGCGGAACTCGCCACGTCGCGTTCGCACACGAAAGTCACCCCGTCGCCCCGACAGTGAGACGACGCGGCATCCGAGCTCGACGCGTCCTCCGAGGTCCGAGTAGTGTGCCCCGAACTCGTGCCAGAATCCTGCCATGCCTCCCGCGACTCGCGTGAGGCCCGCCCCGCGAATCGTCACTCCGAGGGACGCGTTGATCGCGGGAGCCTCGTCGACGGAGCTGTGGACCGTATCCTCGATCAGCATCGATAGCAGCGCGACCAGTGCCCGCTCCTGTCGCAGGGAGAAGCGCTCGAGAATCTGGCCCATGGTACGCCGGAGGTAACGCGTGAGGAGCAGGTCCCGTGGACGGATGGCGTGGAGATTGTCTCGGACGTCGCGCCAGTTGCGCATCGGAAGTCGGATACCGTTGCCGCTGGCTCGCCAGAAGGCACTCGAGAGATCGTCGAGGAGCTTCCAGAAGCGTCGGTGTCGGACCGAGGATCCCAGGACGGTCCGTCGTTCGTCACACCAGCGACGGCGATCGCGGTAGAGCGTCACGACACGGTCCGGCAGCCAGGCGCGGTATCCCGGGAGCGGATCCGCGGAGAGCGCCGGCATCCCGATCGAGCGCAGCAGTTCGCCGCCGATGCCCTCCGGTTGGAAGTCGACGAGCGTCGTGGCACCCACGTCGAACGAGAACCCAGCGCGCGTGAAGTAGCCGGCGCAACCCCCGATCGTCGCGTGCGACTCGAGAACGATCGTCGAAAGACCCCGCGCCTGCAGCCGCGCCGCCGTCGCCATTCCCGCGATCCCACCCCCGATCACGATCGTGTCGAACAACGAGACCTCCCGGAATGGTGACATCGATCCGATGAATGGCTCGATTGTCCGGCGTTCGCCTCCACTCCTCAATCACGAACCGGATATCCTCCCAACTCGCTTCGCCCTGTGTCCTGGGCGCAGGAGACTCGGGCTCCCGGCCGGAATGAGTTTTCAACGGACTGCTAGTAGTACTGAACGACGTCTCCGACGATGCGACCGATCCCGTGTCCGGTGCCGAACCAGATGCTGCCATCTCGGTCCTCGGTGAGCCCGAAGACCGCTCCGGCCTCGACTGCGAACTGTTCACTCGACACCAGAACGTGGTCCAGGCCGGCGTCGGGATCGAAACGGTTGAGGACGGTGGATCCCGATCGCGGGGCGTCCTCGCCTCTGAGCGCACCTCCGCTGAACCAGATGTTCCCGTGTGAATCCTCCATCAATGAGAAACTGGGCAGCGGGAACACATTCCGGACCGTGGCGCCGTCGTAGTGGTAGAGTCCCATGGAACCGCTGAACCAGACATGCCCTCTCCGGTTCACGATGACTGGCGTGTAGCTGTTCGGATCGATGCTCACCTCATGCTTCGCCGTGAAGTTCTCGAACTTCTCGCCGTCGTAGTGAAAGAGCGCACCCCGGGTGCCGAACCACAGAGTGCCGTCCGGTGCCTCCGATATCGAGTGCGTGTCCGACCTCGTGAAGCCATCGTCTTCGGTGAAGGAGGTGAAGGTCGCGCCGTCGTACTTCGTGAGCCCCTTTCCCCCGCCCCCGCCGAACCAGATGCTGCCGCTGCGGTCCTGGTACATCGAGAGAACGGTGTCGTCCGCCAGTCCTTCCTTCGACGAGTAGTTCGTATAGGTCTCGCCATCGTATCGATACACACCAGCACCGGTGGTGCCCAGCCAGATGTCTCCTCGACGATCCTCCAGCAGGCAGAACACGCGGTAGCGTCTCAAGCCCTCCTTGTGGGTGATGTTGACGAACGTGGTGCCGTCGTACTGAAACACCCCTTGCCACGTGGCGAGCCAATAGTTGCCATGCCGATCCTGGAGAATGTTGCGAGTGATGACCTGCGGGCCGACACTGCTCGCAATGCCGGACGACTCTCTGAAGTACGGATCGAGATCCGCCCCGAGCGCGATCATTGTCTGCGGACCGACCAGGCCGTCATCGACGATTCCCGCCTGCCTTTGAAACCGCACGACGGCCAACGCCGTCTTCTCCCCGAACTCACCATCGACGGTCAGTCCTGGACTCGGGGTCAGATGCTCGTTCAACGCTCGTTGCAGCGCGGCCACTTCCGGACCCGTGTTGCCGAGCTCCAACACTGCCGTTCCGAACGGGTTCGACTGGTCGGAGGCTGGTCTGTCCGTGGTGTCGACAGTTGGTGGCGGTGTGTTGCACGCGACGAGAGTAGGAAGAGCGATAGAGAGTAGAAGCGTCAACAGCCGCGTGGGGTGCCGACGATGTCGGCCCATCGGGGATGGCATCTGGATCTTCCTCGTCTACTGCTGGCCCGTCCGGAGACTCTTTGCGAGGCATTGTAGGGCCAGTCGAAGCGACCACCCCGTAACGCGCCCGTAACGAGACTGCCACGGAAGCGATCGACGCGTATGGCGAGTTTGGCCTCCTCGAGGCTCACCCAAGACCTCACGAATCCCCTCGCGAGTCATGCCGACACGCGCCGGGCCGACTCCGACGAACGGGACCACCTCGATCCACGCCCAGCGGTCGTGGAGTTCCTGACGAGGCCGTCGACTCAAGCCGAGTGCCCGTCGGGCTCAGGCTCGAACCAGTTCGCGATGGAGTCATGATCGTCCCTCGACCATGCATAGGGCTGGATCTCGAGCCGGTAGCCCTCCGCAAACTGGGCAGCGCGTACCCATCCCTGCTCGTGGAAAGTCAACGTGGTCAATTGGATTCCGTCGAGCCGAGCGAACCACATGCGAATCGTGCGTTCTCGTGAGCGACTACTCACGACCACGCCGTTCGGCCGTCGAATGGACCACTTCGCGCAGAAGACATGGATGCCGTACTCACCCTTGATCCGCGCTCGTCGCTTCGGATTCCAAGGGCGAAGCGTGCTCGGGCGATAGTCCCAGAGATCAACAAACGGTTCTCCAGCTTGGAATGACCACCCGGTCTGATTGTCGTACTTCCAGTCCCACGTCGGGAGGTCAACCATCTGTCGCACAGTCCTCCGCTCCTCCCGAGTGTTGTCCGCCCTCGCGCCGCGCTGGACCACATGGCAGAACGAAGTTGATCCACCCCCGTCGTGCCCACCACGATGCCGGTGAAGCCACGTTCCGAGCCGACGACTCCCGGCTGCTCGGGATCGTCCGCGGCGTGCAGCGTGGCGCGGATCTCCGGCCGTTCTTGTCAGCAGTTCTCGGGATCGTTGTCGCCGTATCCGCGTCGGTCGCGCAGAGGATGTCACGGTGACAGGCACGTCACAAGCGTTGGTCGGCGGCTGGTTCGGCGCAGTGATCCCGAGCGGGGAGCTGGAACTCAGGCGGGGGCGGGGGCTCGTTGGGCGACTCGGATGAGCGCTTCGATGTTCGCGGTCGGGACGGCCCAGGGGATCTCGGGGCCCTGGTTGGAGAGGATGAAGCGGTCTCCGGCCAGGTCGAGGAGGCGATGCGCCTCGAACTCGACGCGGTCCGGTTCCCAGCGGATGAGCTCGAGGTTGTTCAGGTTTCCCATCAGCGCCTTGTCGGGACCGATGGCCGCACGCATCGCGTCCGGCGCGTCGCCCGATCCGATCAAGAGGACGGCGCAGGGGAGGTGGCGGAGGTGTCGCGCGAACGGGAGCGCATCGCCGACGAGCTCCACGCCGACGAGACCGTCGATCGCGCGCACGGTGCGGTCGAGGAGCGGCAGTGCGTGTTTCAGGAAAGTGTTCTCCTGGATCACGCTCGCGGATGCGATGCCTTCGGCGATCACGACGATGTCGCAGCCCGCCTCGAGCTGCGCGTTGGCCCACCGCGTCGTGTAGCGGAACATCGTCTCGAGCAGGGGCTCGAGGTAGCGCTCGCGCATCGCGTCGTGTTGCACGATCAGCGAGAGGAACTTCCCGGTTCCCATCAACAGCGTCGGGAGCGAGAAGGGACCGATCACCGCGCCGACGATCAGTTTCTCCCCCTTGAACTCCGCCGCGAGGGAGCGCGCCGACTCCAGGGTGTGACGGAGATACTCGTGGCTCGTCGGGTCGGGCACGCGGAGATCGGGGATCTCCTCGTATCGACGGATCACCATCGCGTCGACCGATGGTGGACCCTCGTCGGAGAAGCGCAGCGGCGCTCCCCACGGCAAGGTGTCCTGGACGACGTGGGGAAAGGCGAAGACGCCGTCGTGCCCGAAGTGGTCGATCAGCCGCGTTTGCCCCTCTGCGAGTCGCGTCGGTCGTTGGAAGTACTCGCGCAACGACATCCCGAGCTCCCTCGCGCCCTGCTGGAGGAGCACCGGGAGGACGGGCGGGCGATCGATGGGTCCACCGGTGACGGCGGCGACCACACGTTGGAGCGAGTTCACGATCGGGCTCCTCGCTTCTGTTGGGCCAGTTGCCGAATCAACCGCACGGCGTCGTCGGGATTGCGCCCGGTCCCGTCCGCCTCGAATCGGTGGTACAGCTGCGGATCGACGAGGAACGGTGCACCGCCGGCGACGACCGGGATGTGCCCGAGTCCGGCATCGGAGAGCGCGCGCTTGAGCTCGGGGATCCGACTCGCGGTGTGGAGGAGCAGGGCCGAGACCCCGATCACGTCCGCGTCGACCTCGCGCGCCTTGGCGACGAACGTCTCGTTGGACACGCTGAGCCCGAGGTCGTGCACGACGAAGCCGGCGCCACGGAGCGCGGCCGCGACGAGCCGCCGACCGAGGTCGTGATGGTCCTCGAAGGCGTTGCCGAGCACCACTCGGGGGGCGTCCGGGACGGGGCGAGCGCATTGATGCGCGTCGAGCCAGTCGAGCGCGCGCTCGATCACCAGTCCGTGCCGGAGATAGGCCTCGGTCGAGAGGTCCTCCGTTCCCGACTGGCGATGCAGCGACGACGCGAGCTCGGAGAGCCGGGGGAGCAGGACCGCGGGATCCAAACCCGTCGCGTCCACCCGCTCGAGGATCGCGTCGACGCCGTCGAGATCGGTGTCGCGGAGCGCCTTCAGCACCGCGGTGTCGAAGTCCTGGATCGCCCCGAGTCGCGGTCCGAGCTCCGACCCGCAACCCCGGACCAGTCGAACGAGGAGCGCCGCGCTCTGCGGAAGGTCTGCGGTGAGCGCCGACCCACTCTCGTCGATCCACTGACAGTGTCTCGCCACCTTCTCGAGCGCCCCCTGCACCGCGACGTGACCCTGCGCGATCTGACGGACGGTGTCGCAAGCTTCGATCAACGTCTCGGAGTCGTCACCCAGCTCTCGAGCGTGATGGGAGACCGACGCGACCGCTTCGCGCGCGGTCTGCAGGTTGTCGCGGTTGCGCGAGAAATGGCTCGCGGTCCGCTCCAACGTGCCGTGGATCTGCTCGACATCGGTCGCGATCGTCTGGTTGAGTCCTTGGGTGCTCTTCGACAGCTCCGCCACTTCCCGCGCGACGACGGAGAACGCCTCGCCGACCTCGCCACCCGCGCGCGCCGCCTCGATGCGGGCGTTCAGCGCGAGCATGCGCGATTGCTCGGCGATCCGTTGGATCCCTTGGGAGGCTTCCGCGATCTTGTCGAAGTTCCGGCCCAACTCGGCGAGCTCGCCATCGAACGCATCCACCGTCGCGCCGAACTCGTCGATGGCCGACGTCGCCTCCTGGAGCGCGCTCGACGTTCGGTCGACGTGATCGTGGACCCGGGTCGTCGTCGACGCGAGTTTCTGGGTCACCTCGGCGAAGCGAGCCGAGTCCCGGTTGGCGTCGATGAGCTCGAGGAGTCGGGCGATCGCACGATTGGAGGTCTCGACGTCCTCGGCCAGGGAGAGGTGGGAACGGAGCCGAACCGCGAGCTCGATCAGCTGGTCCGCGATCTCGGCGAGATCATCCGTCGGCGCGACCGCGGCGGTCGGCGCGCCCCTTCCCGTGATCCCGAGTCTCGTCCATAGGTTCGTCGTCATGCCGTCCGCCGTCATCGGTACCGAGATGTGTATCGATCCGCGCCGGGGGAGTTCTTTGCGGGTATGGCGGAAA
>JAGQRC010000933.1 GCA_020425835.1 Planctomycetota bacterium
CCGCCAGTCGGCGCAGAACGGTTTCGGCGCGCTCGACGGTCTCGAGGGATGTCGAAACATCCAGGATCCGGCTGAGCACCTCTTCTCCGAGGCGCGAACTCTTGCCGCTCTTCGCGAACCACAGTGGATTGTCACTGGCGTCGCTGCTCCAGAGGAACGTCGATCGCTCGGGTGACTCCTGCGACTCGGGTGGGGTCAGATACTGGACGATCCTCTCGACCACCCAGGCGGGTCGCGCTTCAGGAGCGAGCTCTCCGAGCTTCGACAACGCGACGATCCACTCGACCTTGCCACCGCGGACCATGGTCTCGACGAATTGGCGTTCCTCGGGATCCTCGATGTCCGGCGACGCTCCGGCATCGTCATCGGCCGGCGTGTCCGCCTCCTCGGGAGGATCGGAATCGGGCTCGTTGTCGTGGGGATCCTGGGCGTCGAGGGCGGCGTCACCTGCGCGCGAGGTCGACGGAGCAGCGAAGACCCCGAGGACCGCGACCCACGCGAACAGGACCCCGACGAGGAGAGCCCATCGGGCACGCCGCTCGAGTGCCGAACGATTGTCAGTGCTCGCGCCTCTGCTTCGGGCCAACTCGCGACTCTTTCAGCGGGTCTCGAACCAGTCACGCGTCCCGGTCGTCCGAACAGGCCACGACCGGGATCGATCGGCGCCGGTCACCGACCCGACGCCAAGGTGCCGATCAGAATAGACTGCGACCGCCGACACCGGAAGTCCGCGCTCGCGTCGTCGATCCGTCGGGACGCGTCCATGAAACGAACCAACCGTGGCGCCAACCGTCGAGGGTGCCTTCGCTCCGGCCGAGGAACTCGGGCTCTCGGCTCGAAGGCCGCGTACGACGGACTGCTAGAAAATGCCCACGCCGAAGTTGTCATCGGGCGGTGGCTCGCTGCTCTCGACTGGTTTCTCGCGCTTTGTCGTAGGTCTCAGCGAACCGAGAAAGAGATCTTCACTGCCCCCTTCGATCCGACCGTTCGGCTTCGTCCGCGGCTCGGTGTCTCCGTTGGTCTCGGTCCGGCCTCGGCCCCGACGACGCCGTCGAGAGCGACGCCCCCGTCCGCCGTCGTCGTCGGAGATCTCCGTCGGCCTCTCGTCGGCGACTGGAGATTCGCTCGACCGCCGCGACCGACGCGGACGGCCGGTCGAACGGCCCTGCCGAGCCGACCGCCCGTCCGGGTCCTCCTCCTCCTCGGAGCCGGTGGCAAGGACGGCGACCGGCTCCGGGACCGCAGCGTCATCGGTCAAGTTCTCGGCGTCGTAGTCGAAGTCGTCGTCGTAGTCCCGGGGCTCGTAGCCCGGTTGCGCCGCCGCCTCGCACTCCGCGAGGAACCCCTCGATCACTCTCGCCTGGAGGGCATCCCGGCACTCGGAGTTGATCGGGTGAGCGATGTCCGCATGGACCTTGGAACGCCCATCGCCGCCGCGACCACGCGGCATGGCACCCCCACACTCGGCGCAGTAGTTCCCGCGAATCTGGTTCTTGGTCCCGCATCGGGAGCAGCGCACGGTGATCTTCCGGCTCGGCATGGCGACGAAGAGCCCCTTGGAGCCCTCGATCACCTTGAGATCACGAACGACGAACGCGTCGTCGATCGTGATACTGCAGAATGCTTTCAGCTTGTCGTGTCGTGCCCCGTCCACGAGTTTCACCCGAACCTCGGTGATCTCCAAGGTGCCTTCCCCTCTCGCTGTGTCGCGATCCCGCCTCGAACTCGCTGGCCCGCCCCACTGGGATCCCGTTCGATACTCGACGACGAGCCGGCGACGAGCACCGGTCCTTCCGAACCCCGGACACCGTTCGGTCCGCAGCCCCGACGAGGCCTCCTTCTTCACCGAGCGGCGAGACGATGCACCGAAGCGTCGACGCCCAGATCTCGCCTCGCTCGAACGGCGAACGCGTGCGCTTCCACGCCGTCGTGGAACACGGCGAAGAA
>JAGQRC010000934.1 GCA_020425835.1 Planctomycetota bacterium
CCCCGAGGGGGGGACGCTCGGCAACGTGAGCGCGGCGATCGCCTTCCCGACCTACACGGACCCACCCCAGGGATCATCGACTCGTGCGTTCTTGGTCAACGACGGCGACGACTCGACCCTCCGGATGTTCGCGAGCCACCTTCCGAACGAGACGGAGTCGATCGCGGACTATCCGTTCCAGCGTCCCACCGACGTCTGTTTCGGTCCCGCGGGCTCGGCCTTCGCATCGCAATCCGTCTACGTCGCGGACCAAGGACTCTACGCCTCGGGGGACGGCGTGATCTGGCGGATCGCGTATGTCTCATCGCAGTCCTCGAGCATCCCCGCGCCGTCCGTTGTGGCGACCACCGAGGCGCTGAAGCCGGACGGGTTGGTCTACGACCAGGTCACCGAGACGCTCCTCGTCCTCGACCGGATCTCGACCGGGCACCGGCTGGTTCGCGTCGATCTGGGCACCGGTCAAGTGACCAGTGTCGGCTACGTGTTCCACGCCTCTACCGGCCTCAGCGGCTCGATCGACATCTCTCCGGATGGGACGCAACTCGTCTTGAGCAACGGAACCGAGGTGTACGTCCTCGAGCGCGACGTTCCGGCCGAGTACGAGAGCGGATTGCCCGCTCTCGCCGACTCCCCCATCGATTGGACCCCATCGAACACCGCGCCGCTCGAGGCGACCTCGGGTCGACCGATCGCGCCCCACTTCGGCCCGGGCGGCGTGGTCTACTCGGGTATTCGCGGAGCGGCGACGGCCGATCGCGGCGTCTATCGCCTCGCTCCCGACGCCCCCGTGGCCGAGAAGGTCGCCACCCTTCCGCACGGATCCGTGGGAGGCCTCGATGTCGACCACGAAACCGGCCGCGTGTTCATCACCCTCGACTATCCAGGGCAGATCTGGGGGTACGACCCGGGCGATGATCCGCCGTACGACGCGCCGTTCCTCATGGTCGACGGCTACTACACCTCCGCCGACGACGATCCGGTGGGTGTGGCCGTGCCCCCGGCGGACATGGGGGGACTCGCCTATCCTGGAGACAAGCTGTACTTCGCCGACCGTGGCTTCGACGCAGTCACCGGTGGTATGGGCATGATGAGCTTCGACGACCAGTCGATCGGCTTTCTCGGTCTGGGCGGTTCCCAGCGAGATTGGGTCGACGTGACCTTCGTTCCGTCCGACTCCATAGGGGGCTACGATCCGACGATCGTGGATCGTGGCGTCGGCGGAGCGCCCGGGCGAATCACGCGGTTCAACGAGCAGTACGGCGACGGGGAGGCATTCCTCGACCTCTTCGACACCGACATCGACACCGAGGTCCCGCTGACCCCGTGGGGGATCGCGTTCGATCCGATCACCGGCCTGCTCTTCGTGGTCGATCGCTCTCCCGCCGTGGCGCCGCGCATCGTCACCGTGGACCCGGACACCGGCGAGACCCGCTACGTCATGGATCTGCCGGAGACGGGCGGTGAGTGGGCCTCGATCGATCTCTCGCCGAGCGGAACTCAACTCGTCGTTTCCGACAGCGAGCAGATCTACGTCTTCGACCGCGTCGGCTACACCCTCATCATGGAGGATGAAGTCTTGACCGGGCTCGGTGGTGGTGGGATCGACGCGCCGCAGTTCATTCGGGGCGACGCCAACAGCGACGGCACCGTGAACATCGCCGACGCGATCACCATCCTGACGCACATCAACGGCGGCGGATCGACCTCGTGCCTGGATGCGGCCGACGCCAATCACGACGAGTCGGTCGACATCGCGGACGTCATCTTCACCCTGCTCTTCGTGAACGGAGCGGGTGTCACCATGGCGAGCCCCTTCCCGAACTGTGGCACCGACGCCATCGGATCGATCGGGTGTGAAGGCGGAGGCTGCCCGTGAGCCGGTGAAGCGGTCGGAGCCGTGAGTCGGGGGCCGGGCTGCACGCCGGTCCCCGACTGGCGTTCGAAAGC
>JAGQRC010000935.1 GCA_020425835.1 Planctomycetota bacterium
TCGGCCGGCCGCGGGGATGCCCGGGCCGGCCGCTGGTGTTTTGGGGTGGCGTCGGTAGGACCCGGGTGTGGCGCGGGTTGGGCTTGGGTCTTTGCTCCGAGGAACAACATTGCGGTGCTCCGGCCGCTGGTGTTTTGAGGTGGCGTCGGTAGGACCCGGGTGTTGCGCGGGTTGGGTGGAGAGTTGGGGGGCTGCGGCGAGGGGCGTTCCCGTGTTTGCGTGCGCTGACGTCGACACCCGGGAGTGCGGCGGGCTCGCCGTCCCTTTCCTTTTCTCCACTCATTCTCTACAACCCCGGATTCCGTCTCCTCCTTCCTCGTGTCGCCCCGGGAGCCCTCCGTCATGAGTCAGACGCGCAACATTGGCATCATCGCGCACATCGATGCCGGGAAGACCACTGTCTCCGAGCGATTCCTCTACTACTCCGGCAAGGAGTACCGCATGGGGGAAGTTCACGAGGGAAACGCTCGGATGGACTGGCAGCCGGAGGAGCAGGAGCGGGGGATCACGATCACCAGCGCGGCGACCTCGTTCAAGTGGGGTGACGCCACGATCAATCTGATCGATACGCCAGGTCACGTCGACTTCACCGCCGAGGTGGAGCGGTCGCTGCGTGTCCTCGACGGTGCGGTCGGGGTCTTCTGCGGGGTAGGTGGGGTGCAGGCCCAGTCCGAGACCGTGTGGCGTCAGGCCAACCGCTACCACGTGCCCCGTCTCGCCTTCGTCAACAAGCTCGATCGGGTCGGCGCCGACTACTTCCGAGTCGTCGAAGAGATCGCCGACCAGCTGCACTGCCGGACCGTCTCCCTCTGTGTCCCGATCGGTGCCGAGGGCGACTTCGAGGGCATCATCGACTTGGTGCGCTTGGTCGAGCTCCGGTTCGATGAGGAGAGTCTCGGGGCCAAGGTGATCGAGTCGCCGATCGCCGACGAGCGGAGAGAGATCGCCGATCTCTATCGGTCGGAGCTGATCGAGCGGCTGGCGGACGTCGATGACAACGTCATGAATGCCTACCTCGAGGGTCGGGACATCGACGAGCCGACGATTCGGGCGGCGATCCGCAAGGGGACGCTCGCGCAGGCGTTCGTTCCCGTGCTCGGCGGTGCCGCGTTCCGCAACAAGGGCGTGCAACCGCTCCTCGATGCAGTCGTCGCGTATCTGCCCACCCCCGACGACATCCCGACGGTCGACGGTATCCAGCCCAAGACGGAGAAGAAGATCGTCCGGAAGACGAGTTCGTCGGAGCCGTTCTGCGCGCTCGTCTTCAAGGTCCAGGTCGACCAGCACGGAGAGCTCTACTACCTTCGGGTCTACAGCGGAGTGCTCGAGAAGGGGCAGCAGGTCATCAACCCGCGTAACGACAAGAAGGAGCGGCTGAGCAACCTCTACCACATGCACTCCAACGCCAAGGAGCCGATCGATCGCACCGCGGCGGGAGACATCATCGCGGCGACCGGCCTTCGCTTCAGTGGCACCGGCGACACGATCTGCGACCCCAAGGGGTTGATCCTTCTCGAACGCCCGAGCTTTCCGGACACCGTCATCTCGATGGCCGTCGAGCCGAAGAGCTCCGCGGATCGCGACCGGCTCTACGATCAGCTGACTCGACTCACGAAGGAGGACCCCACGTTCCGACTCTCGACCGACGAAGAGACCGGTCAGTTCATCATGGCCGGGATGGGTGAACTCCACCTCGAGGTCATCCGGAATCGACTGATCCGCGACTTCAAGGTCGAGGCGAACATCGGGAAGCCTCGCGTCTCCTATCGGCAGACCTTCGCCAAGGCAGCCCGCGCGCGCGTTCGCGTCGAGCATTCGCTCGGGGGCAAGGACCACGTCGGTGAGGTGGAGCTGGTGATCACGCCGGACTCTTCCATTCCGGGGGTCGAGGTGGAGTGGGGCGACGCGGATACACTGTCGAAGGCGTGGCGACCCGGGATCGAGGAC
>JAGQRC010000936.1 GCA_020425835.1 Planctomycetota bacterium
CCTGTTCATCGACGAGATCCACACCATCGTCGGCGCGGGGAAGACCGAGGGATCGACGGATGCCGGGAACATGCTCAAGCCGATGCTCGCTCGCGGCGAGCTCCATTGCATCGGCGCGACGACCCTGGACGAGCATCGGAAGTACATCGAGAAGGACGCCGCGTTGGAGCGACGCTTCCAGCCGATCCTGGTCGACGCACCGAGCGTCGAGGATACGGTCAGCATCCTCCGCGGTCTCAGGGAACGGTTCGAGGTCCATCACGGCGTGGGAATCTTGGACAGCGCCTTGGTGTCTGCGGCCGTGCTGTCGGACCGGTACATCTCCGATCGTTTCCTGCCCGACAAGGCGATCGACCTCGTCGACGAGGCGTGTGCGATGATCCGCACCGAGATCGACTCCATGCCCGCCGAGCTCGATGAGGTCACTCGTCGGCGCATGCAGCTGGAGATCGAGGAGGCGGCGCTCAAGAAGGAGAAGGACAGCGCGAGCAAGGAGCGGCTCGAGGTCCTGAGGAAGGAGCTGGCGGAGCTCCGTTCCCGCGCGGACGAAATGACGGCGCAGTGGCAGCAAGAGAAGGATGCGATCCACGCCGTCCGCGATCTCAGGGAGGAGATCGAGCAGGTGCGTCGCGAGATCGAGCTTGCGGAGCAAGCCTACGATCTGGAGAGAGCGGCGGTGCTGAAACATGGTCGGCTCCCCGAACTCGAGGCGAAGCTCCGCGCGCTCGAGTCTTCGGCCGCGGACGAAGACTCGCGCTTGCTCCGGGAGGAAGTGACCGATCAGGAGATCGCGGAGATCGTCTCTCGTTGGACCGGAGTTCCTGTGACCCGACTCGTCGAGGGCGAGCGCGAGAAGATCCTCCGGCTCCCCGACATTCTCCATCGCCGGGTCATCGGACAGGACGAAGCCGTCCAGCTCGTGTCGGACGCAGTGTTGCGCGCGCGTGCCGGGATCAAAGATCCCCGTCGTCCGATCGGCTCGTTCATCTTCCTCGGACCGACCGGCGTCGGGAAGACCGAGCTGGCGAAGGCGCTCGCGGAGTCGCTCTTCGACAGCGAGGACAACATCGTTCGTCTCGACATGAGCGAGTACATGGAGAAGCACTCCGTCTCCCGCATGCTGGGTGCTCCTCCGGGGTACGTCGGATTCGAGGAGGGCGGTCAGCTGACCGAGGCGGTTCGGCGTCGTCCCTACTGCGTCCTCCTCTTCGACGAGATCGAGAAGGCGCACCCCGATGTGTTCAACGTCCTCTTGCAGATCCTCGACGACGGCCGAGTCACCGACTCGCAGGGGCGGACGGTCGACTTCAAGAACACGGCGATCATCATGACCTCGAACATCGGCTCCCACCACTTGTTGGAGGGCGTCGCCGCCGATGGTCAGCTCACGGAGTCGGCGCGGGACGCGACGATGGGCGAGTTGCGTCGGCACTTCCGGCCGGAGTTCCTGAACCGCGTGGACGAGATCGTGCTCTTCAAGCCTCTGACCCCGGTCGAGATCGAGTCGATCGTCGATCTCCTGATGAGTGATCTCGAGCACCGCTTGGCCGATCGGCAGATCACCGTCACGTTGACGTCCGAGGCTCGCCGCTTCATCGCCGAGCGGGGATACGATCCGGTGTACGGCGCGAGGCCGCTGCGTCGCTTCCTCCAGCGAGAGCTCGAGACACGCGTCGCTCGCTCCCTCGTGCAGGGCGATGTCGGACGAGGAGCGCGAATCGATGTCGATGTCGCCAATAGCGACCTGGTGGTGACGATCGCCCAACCCGAGTCGGCGCACCTTTGATGACCGGCTCCTAGTACCCCCGTGCGGCAAGTTCGTACGAAGAAAGGTCCAAACCGGGCGGGGTACTAGGCTAGCCCGAACTGTTCACGAACCGCGTAGCGAGAGGTCGCAAGGCGTGTGCTGGCAAGGAAGAGCGACGACTCGACCGGAATCGACCTGT
>JAGQRC010000937.1 GCA_020425835.1 Planctomycetota bacterium
CGAGATCGCCGCAGCTCGTTCGAGCGCTATCGCGAGTGGGAGGTGGCCCGCGCGCGCGTGCTCGCGGATCGACTCGCGGGTCGTCCGTGTGTTCAGGCCGCGGAGGACCTCGAGGTTCCGAAGGACTCCCCGGCGACGTTGCTACTGGACGTCGACGCGCACCTGGTCCGGGGAGACGCCTACTGGGCGGAGGATCGGATCGACGAGGCGGCGAAGGAGTGGCGAGCGGCGCGTGGTCTCGCGCACTTCGCGCTCCCCTACGACACACTACGCGTCGGTCTCGCCCTCGTCGCACTCGAGGGGCGACGCGGCGCCGTCGACGAGGCTGCACGAATCTGGACCGAGACCGTGGGCTCGGCGGCGGAGCTCGCCGCGAGTCGCGGGATTCGCGACCCGGGGTTCTGGGAGCGCGCCATCGACCGTCGCCCTTCCGGAGCCGCGTGGCCGGACCGCATCGACTCGTGGCTCCAGGCCGAGAGCGACCACGCGCGCCCGGGGGATCCCGAGATCGGGGTCGCGACGCGTCTGCTCGGTTGGATCGGGCGAATCCGACTCGAACGGGATGAAGCGCAGCTGGCGCTCATGGCGCTCACTCGCGCATGCGAGGCGACCGAGTCGGATCCCTACCGAGCGCAGCTCCAAATCCTCGTCGCGCGCGCGATGCTCGCGATGGGCGAGCCTGGTCAGTCCCGCCTGATCCTCGAGCAGCTGCGAGGGAACGCGGCGATCGAGCTCCGCCTCGAAGCGCGCGCTCTGTTGGCCGCGCTCGACCTTCGACTGGGCAACCTCGAGCGCGGCGTCGATGAGCTTCGAGCGGTGCTGGCGGAAGCACCCGACGACTGGCCCGGTCGGTTCGAGACGGAGGCGAACCTCGGCCTCGCCGACCTCGCGAGCGGTCGCGAGGAGGATGGACTGCGGCGTCTGCATGCGGCCCAGAACCAGTGGCAAGTCCTGCGACGGCACGACGCGTTGATCCAGTCCCTCGCCAACGAGATTCGCTACTTCGAAGGGGTCGGGCGCATGGATGTCGTCCGCGCGCTCCGCTCGCGCCTCGCCGCGGTGGGACGGGAGTAGCCCGGACTACCGAGCTCGCTCCAATCGCGGAAGGATTGAACCGGAGGTGGCGCGTCGTCGCTTCGGAATCCAGGGGCTCGATCGCTTCGTCGATGCGCACGGGCCGAGGAGAGAGACCGGCGAACCGTTCCCGTCGGAACGAGTTTCGACGGGCTGCGAGGTCGACTGACCGAGACCAGGGGCCTCCGGAGTTCGGAGGCGAGTCCGCCGGCGGTGAGAACACCGCAAGGAAGGAAGGGAATGAAAGTGTCGAAGACACTCCGTGAAAGAGGGAACGGGATCGTCGAGTTGCGGGTCGCTCGGATGAGCGGGTTCACGCTCGTCGAGATGCTCGTCGTGGTCACGATTCTGGTCGTGTTGTCCGGCTTCGTCCTCGCGAAGATGGACCGAGCTTCGTTGAAGGCGAACAAGGGCGTCGCGGCCGGGAACATGACCGGCGTCTCGCGATACATCCAGACCTATCGCGTCATGCACAACTTCTACCCGGATCGCTGGGACTCGTTGACCGACCCCGCGGGCGACCTCGTGGCGCCGGGTGTCCCCGGAACCACGCCCGGCATCGATCCGCAGCTCGTCGGCGGCCCGCCGGCGGGTAGCCCCGCAAAGCTCGCGACCACCAACCTCGATCTCCTCGAAGCGCGCTCGCTCGGTCGGATGGGGATCACCACCGTTCTCGACTGGGATGCCGCGGGGGATGCGCTGCCCGGAGACAACTTCACGCAAACGCGCGAACTCGTCGACGACAACGGCACGCCGGGGGATCCGTCGGACGACGTTCCGACCACCGTCGCGCTCGCGACCTTGAACTGGACGCCGAACGGCGCAGCCGGCCCGGGTTCCGGAGCACCGACCTCGGCGACGGCGGGCACCGG
>JAGQRC010000938.1 GCA_020425835.1 Planctomycetota bacterium
GCCGGAGCGACTCCGACCGAGCAGGGAACGTGCTGCATGATCCTCATCCGTTCGACGGGCATTCGCGTCGTTCTCGGTATCGTCGTGTCCCTCCCCGCGGCCGTATCCGCATTCGAGACGTCGATCGTTCGCGACCTCCAGACCTGCCGTCGGATCCTGGATCGGGAGATCGGGCTCTACGTCGCGGCGACCTTGCGGGATCCCGACCTCGCGAACGCCGAGCTGACCCGCGGCATGCAGGCGCTGGAGAGTCCCCGGCAGGTCTACAAGGCGGTCCAACGCCTCGAGGCGATGCTGAACGGCACGCCACCCTCCGACGAGATCCTGGAGTGTCGACGTCGTGTGCTGGCGATCGCGGCATCGTTCTTCTCGGACGACTGGTCGTCGGTTCGGTTCCTCCTCGAGCGGCGACGCGCGGAGCTCTCGCTGAAGCTCGAGGCTTGGAACGATGTCCTGGAGGACTCGCAACGCGCGCAGGCGAGTCTCGATCGCTCGAGCGATGACCAGCTCGCGGTCATGAAGCAGAGTCGCGATCGAGCCGAGGCGCGGATCCGCGAACTGCGGACCGAGGCCTACCTCGCGCTCGGTCTCGTCGACCTCGCCGCGGCGACGTTCCGACGCGAAGGGATGGACGCTGCCGACGGAACGCTCCGGACCGCGCCGGACCGTTGGCGCAACTTCGTGGTCCACCGAGCGAACCTGCGGCTCGCGCAACAGCGATACGACGAGCTGATCGACGAGGTCCGGTCGGCGCTCGGCGAGGGGAGTTGGTCGGCGTCGGACCGGGCGCTCCTCGACGCCCGGATCGCGATGGCACTCGCCGACATGCCGGGTCGACGCCCGGAGGCGGTGCCGATCCTGGAGCACGTGATCGCCTCGTCCGAGACGAGTCCCGAGGAGCGGATCGATGCGAAGCTCCGCTTGACGCACCTCCGCGTGCGCCTCGGTCAGTGGGAGGCGGCTACCGACGCGCTCGCATCGTCGTTCGAGGAGAACCTCGGCGTGGTCGATCGCGCGTGGGCGCTCGCCCTACGGTCGCGGATCGCGCGTCGACGAGGAACGCCGGAGACCGCGCGATTCGACGAGCTCCTCGAGGCCCACCGAGGGATCGTGGAGCGTTGGCTCCGCTACCCGAGACGACCCGGGGGCTATGGTTACCTCCACTACGAGCGCCGTCGTTTCGTCATCGAGGAGATCATCGCCACGTCGCTCGAGCGCGAGTCGGGACCGGAACCGGCGTTCCGGATCTTCTGCGAGACGCAAGGCCTCGGAACGTTGGCTCGTGACCTCGGGCGAACGAGCGCGACGCTCGAGGAAGTGCGCGCGCGGCTCTTGGGGGAGACGGACGGCCTGCTCGCCTACTTCGCGGGAACCGACGACTCGTTCTTGTTCGCTGTCGATCGAGGCGACCTCGAGGTCTTCGAGCTTCCGTCACGCGATGAACTCATCGAACGGCAGGCCGAGCTGTTCGCGGCGGTCGCCCGCCCGCCGCGATCCCCCGACGACGACGCGTGGCGCTCCATTGCCCGTGAGGTGGGTCGCCGGTTCGTTCCGAAGGCTCTGGCCGCGAAGGTTGCCGGTTGGTCGACGATCCTGATCACCGGACACGATGTCTTGGGCTACATTCCGTTCGAGTGCCTGATCATCGGAGACGATCGGGAGTTGGGTCTCGATCATCCCATCGTCTACTTGCCTTCGATCCCGGTGGGCCTTGCGCTCGCCGATCGTCGGCGCACCCGCGGAGCTCCATCGCTCCAAGGGCTGCTCGTCGCGGCGCCGACGCTTTCCCGCGAGATCGCCGAGGGGTATCGGCTGGCTCCGTTCGACCCGGACCGCCGTTGGGATCGCGAGCTCACGGGGCTCGAAGGGACGCGAGTCGAGGCGAGGATCGGTGAGCGCGCGACGCTTCTCGCTCTCGACGCTGCGTCGCGATACCGGTGGCTC
>JAGQRC010000939.1 GCA_020425835.1 Planctomycetota bacterium
GGATGAGAAACGCTGCAGCACTACTTCGTCGAGTCATCCTTCGACTCGACGACTCCGAGGAACCGATCCAGCTTCTTGATGACCGCCTGCTTCTCGCGGCGCTCGAGCGCCCACCCGACCGCGCAGACGACGGCGATCGACAGGGAGCCTAGGGTGTCGTACGCGCTCGCGATGTCCTGCGCCTGCTCGATCATCCATGTTGCTCCTGTACCTCCCGGACCCGCTGGGCGATCTCGCGAGCCTCCTCGGAGCCCTTCGGAAGCGAGATCACCTTATCACAGGCTTCCCTGTGACGCTTCTCCAGCTCCTCTTTCCCCGGGGTGAGGAGCCTTCGGAGCCGCTCTTCGATCTTGAGGACAGCCATCATGCCGAGAACCCCGCGAACGCCTTGAGCAGCGAACAGGCCAGCCGGAACTGCCGGTGCCCGTTCGAGTGGTAGTTGATGAAGTAGATCGTTCCGACGCCTGTGTCCCCTGTCGAGACCGCATCGAGTATCGCGTGGCACACGGTCGAGCACTCCGCGTTGTACTGTGAGAGCAGCGCCGTCCCGTCGTACGCGAAGATTCCGTCGTGATAGCTCGCGTCCTGTGTCGTGCCGTCGATGAACTGGTAGAACGTGTACCCGGACTGGTAGAGCGTCTCGAATGCGCGGATGACGACGGCTCGGAGATCCGCGTCTCCCAAGTCGACGAGCACCCACTCTGCGTCGCGCCCGAACTTCTCACCGACCCGGGCTCCGGCGTATCCCTCGTTCCAGCCGGCCCCCCAGTACCCGTAGGTTTCCGTGACCGCCTCTTGCCGGAACGCGCCTTCGAGATCCGATTCCCAGCTCGTGTCGTAGCCCTTGCAGAGCCGGGCTGCGAACGACTTCTGCCCTTCCCAGCGTCCTGCCGGGTAGGGCGAGAACTGGAACGGCTCGTCGATCGACTGGTACGACCACAGGCGCCACGTCCGCCCGTCGCCCACGATCTGATTCCGCGAGTCCTCGAGCACCGTCGTCGCTTGGTTCCCGAACGTCGTCGAAGAGAAGACACTCGCCGCATAGCGCCAGCCCTCGTGCATCCTGAGATCCCGGGTCTGATCGAAGGACGCGGGGTACGCCGAGATTACCCGCGACGCGAGGTTCTCCGCGAGCGTCTTGTAGCTCGCCGTGCCGAGCACCTCGTAGGCGTACGCGAGCCCCGAGATGACGTGCCGCACCTGATCATCGTAGGCGTCGGCGAGGCTCTCCCACGCGGTTGTGTGCGTCGAGATGAGCGAGTCGATGTAGGTCTCGTACTCGGCCTCGGTCCAGCCTTCCCACTCGCGCGCGGGCACGTCGCCACCCCCGTCGGCCTTCCACGGGTCCCCCCAGGGATTGGACCAGATCTCGGTCATTCGATGTACCCCTCGACCCGGAACTCGTGCTCAAGCAAGCCCGTGAAGTCATCGTTGAGTACGACTTCGAGCCGCTCATTGTTCGCACCGATGAGACGCAGCTCGGTTCCCGAGTTCGCGAACGTCCAGCGCGCCGTGACGTGATCGTTCCCCGAACCCCAGTCGAAGAGGTTCACGTCGTGACAGAGGTGCGCCCAATCACCGTTGGTCTGGACCGGCAGGGTGTCCGTCAGGTCGATGAGCGTCCCGGAATCATCCTGAATGCGAACCTGGATCCCGTTCGTGAGCGGCGCTCCGAGGTTCCCGTACTCGTCCGCAATGAGACCGTTCGCATCGACGAGCGACGGAATCATCCGGTGGATTCGGTAAACCTGCGAGCTGGGCGGCTGGATGTAGAAGATCTCCGGGGTGACGGAGTAGTTCCCTGTGGCGTCGCGAGACCCGGAGCCGTCCCCGTTCGTGTCGAGGTACCGCCCGAGATACGTCGCGATCGAGCCACGCTGCGACCCTGCCCGCGAAGCTCCGCCCCACATCAGAACGCTCCAGCCTTCTGCATCGGAAGCTGGA
>JAGQRC010000940.1 GCA_020425835.1 Planctomycetota bacterium
AGCCGGCGGTAATCGCCCGTGTGTCATGAGCGAACGCCCCGAGGCAGGTTCCGCTCGGAGCTGGCCACCAGTCGATATCACCGTTGGCCGCTTGCGAGATGCCTTCGCCCCAAGAGAAGCTCGCCAGCTCCAGCTCGTCAGGGATCGACAGTGTGAAGCCGAGGCCCAGGAGGTCCGCCGCCGAAGCCGTCAGATCTGGGTAGCCGGTGCAGTCGGCGACCACCGATACGTCGATGGTCTGTCCCGGAACTACAATCGGCGGAGCAATGATCCGGAGTCGATACAGTTCACCAGCCGTTGTAGCTGTCCCGAAACACGTCAGCAGAGAAGAGAAGAGAAGAGAAGAGAAAGCCAAGTGCCGTCGCATACCTCGCCCCCTTCCGCGAGCTGTATTGTAGTGGCCCCTCCGGCCGGCGCCCCATAGAACCAGCCTCGAAGTCGACCCGGACGCCGCCTGGGCAACTCGCGTTCCGCAGCTCACGACGGCGGTGTGACCGCTCGCGACGCGACATCCCGAGTATCGGGAAGTCCAGTACCAATCCTGGGAAACCCAGGAGTCGCGATGCTGCGGACCTCTCCGCCGCTCGACGATCCAGAGAGCGGCTCGAGCACTTCGATGAAGCCGGAAGAGGCGCGGTCTTCGACGCCCCGGTCGACCTCCAACTGGGTGAGACGAACGTGATCCAACCCGATCTCGTCGTCATCCATCAGGATCGCCGCCACATCATCACGCCGACGAGGATCAAGGGCACGCCCGACCTCGTGATCGAGATCATCTCACCCAGCAGCCGCAAGGCCTCGACGATGTCGTGATCGATCTCGAGCGAGTGTGGTGAAGGGTTCGGTCGCGCCGATTCCGTTCACGCTCCCGACGCCCCACGACGAGTGCCATCGCCTGTCGACCGCGCCCGCCAAGATGGGATGAGAGGACTCACGGACAAGCCTCCAACGCACAGGGCCAGGCATTGTCGCCGTGCAGACGACACTCGGGGAACGGCGCCGCCGGTGGAGGGCCGCCGAGGAAGAGGTAGTCGAGCTGGTCGATGATGTCGCAGAGGTCGATCACTCCGTCGTCGTCGAAATCGAGCCGCGGTGGACACGGATGATCGGGATCGGCTCCGGTGACGTAGTCGAGCTGAACGAAGACGTCAGCGAAGTCGATGGTGCCATCCGAGTTGGTGTCTCCGCGGAGATAGCGCGGAAGAACCGGCTTACCGTGGTGGTAGTTGTTGGTGCGGCCCGGATCGTGGCACCAGTGACCCCAGTCGACTCGGGTCGGGCCCGTCGGGTTCGGGAACTCCCACACCTCGACCGCCCAGCCGTTGTTGAAGACGAGGTCGATGTCGCCATCGGCATCGAGGTCCTCGATCGCCGTCGGTTGGCGACCGTTGTCCGTGACGTCGTCGATGCTCTTGGGCCAACCGGGGAGCGGCTCGAGTGCCGCGTTCCAGCAGTGCTGGGCGAGGTCGAACTTCGATCGAGCCGAGATCTCCGCGATCCCATCTCCATTCACATCGGCGATAGCAACGCCGACGAACCCTTGGTACAGCCCTCCGCTCGGGATCCAGGCCGCGGGACCGGGACCCGTGTCCAGGTCCCACACCGCGATTCCCAGCGAGGGGAAGACAAGCTCCAGGTCCTCGTCCGCATCGAGGTTTCCGATGGCGGGTCGGCTCATCGCAGTGTCATAGATGGGGCCTAGGACCGACGTCCCGTCCAAGCGAAGAACGAACATCTCCCCGCCGAGACCGAGACCAGCACCGATCAGCTCGCACTGGTAGTCCCCGTCGAGGTCCGCTAAGGAGACTGTCAACATGGCCGCGTACCCCGCAGCGGGCGTCACCGGCCACCCCTCCTTCAGCGTCCCATCCGGGCGGAAGGCGTAGATCGGATAGGGACCCAGTTGCGGATCGTAGTAGTCCGCGCTCGTCACCACGATCT
>JAGQRC010000941.1 GCA_020425835.1 Planctomycetota bacterium
GAGGAGCTCGATCGTCTCCGTCGCTCCGTTGCCGCGCGACCCCTGGTCTCCGAGGAGCCCGGCGTCGCGGTCGATGGTCCACTGAGCTCTTCGCCGCTGGCATGCGTTCAATCGGCGGAGCCGCGCTATTCGGAAGAACGGACACGGACACCCGAGCGCGTCGACGTCGGCATGCGGCGCTGTGGCACCGAGTGGCGTCGCAACATCGCCCTCGATGCCGATCGTCGTCGGCGCCGGGAACTCTCCGTCCGTCTCCTCGCTCTGGACGAAGAGCGTGAGGGTTCCCCGGCACTCGAGCATTCCGCGATCGATCGTCGCCGCGCGCTCGTGCTGAAGGAGATCGAGCGACTCGACGAACGGATCCGCAACGGGGAGCGGGGCCGGGAAGTCACCGCCTGGACCGCGGCACAGGTCGAGGCGTTCGAACTCACTGTCCACGCATCGCTGGCGCAGAGCGTCGACATCCGCCGTCGCGGGGAGAGCACCCAGTCGATCTGTGTCGAGCGCTCGATCCAGGCCGACGATGTCGTCTGCGATGTCGATACCGCGCGACAGATCACGGGCGACGTCGATGAGCTGCCGCCCGAGAGCGACTGTCGGACACAGCTCGCCGAGGCCGTCGATGCGGAAGTGGAGTCGATCGTCCAGGACGAGGAGCGAAGAGCGATCGATCGCGCCCTCGCGCTGGCGCGAGAGCGAGCCGATGGCGGCGATCTGTCCACCGCTACCGAGCTCCTCGTCCGCGTGCTGGTCACCACGACGTGCGACGGTGAGCAGCTCGCCGACGCGCGACGGTGGATCCGCGACTGGACCGCGCGAGACGAGCTCACCATCCGGGCGCTCGCCCCCTGAGGGTCGCCCCGATCCGAGTTCCGCCCCGACCGGCCCGGACTGCTATACTGCCGCGCGCGACGAACCCGCCGGGGGAGCGTCCTTCCGTCCCACTCGCCACGAGCGGCAGGTTCTCGACGTGGCCGAGCCCGCGACTCCGATCGACGTCCACGATCCACCCCGCTCTTGCGAGACCCTCGTGCGGATTCGTGCGCTGGTCCGGGAGTACACCGTCGGGCCGCAGACCGTCCGAGCGCTCGACGCCATCGACCTCGACCTCGATCGCCGGGAGTTCCTCGCGGTGGTCGGGGTGAGCGGCTCGGGGAAGTCGACGCTCCTCCAACTGCTCGGTGCCCTGGACACACCCACGTCGGGAACGATCTCGTTCGAGGGGCGAGACCTGATCGGGATGGACGCCACGCTCTACCGCCGACGCTCGGTCGGTTTCGTCTTCCAGTCGTTCCACCTGATCCCCAGCCTGACGGCTCGAGAGAACGTGGCGCTCGCGTTGACCTTCCAAGGTCGGTACGGAGCGGAGCGCGAGCGGCTCGCGCAGGCATCGCTCGAACGTGTCGGCCTCGCCGACCGCGCTGGCCACCGCCCGTCGCAGCTCAGCGGTGGCGAGCAGCAGCGCGTCGCGATCGCTCGCGCCACCGTGCATCGACCGCCACTGATCCTCGCCGACGAGCCGACCGGTAACCTCGATCGCGCCAGCGCACAGAACGTGCTCGATCTCCTCGAGCAACTCCGGACCGAAGGGGCGACGATCGTCATGGTCACCCACGACGAAGCCGCGGCGCGCCAACACGCCAGCCGCTGCGTCCGGCTGGCCGGTGGTCGAGTCGAGTCCGACGAGCGCTTGCGCTAGCCAACCCCCAAACGAGCGTGATCGACCGGCTGCGGCTCGCAGAATCGCGCGATCACCGGCATTCCGAGTGAAGTGGCTCGTCGGGGGTCGAAGATGGCCTTCACTCGAAATGCCTCTGCGTTGCGGCTTCGGACAAAGCCGCTAGATGGGATGAGAAGGCCAGTCTCCGACGGAGTCTTCACTCAGAGTGGAGCTCCAAAACCAAGACGGGCTCAGAGGCCCAAAGGAGACT
>JAGQRC010000092.1 GCA_020425835.1 Planctomycetota bacterium
GAACAGCGAACTCCGCATCGAGTACCGGCCGTTCGACGGAGACCACCCGCAGTTCGCGATCAAGTCGCTGATCATCAAGTCGATCGCCCAGGAGCAGCTCCTGCAGGACTCGATGTTCGACTACCTCGGCGCAGGCGCAGGGATCGGGGACATTCAGAGTGCCACGGTTCTCCACGATGGTCTCGACCGGAAGACCCTTCGGATGGTCTGGACCCGCTGGGATGCCGCGAACCAGACTGCGGACCTCGACCATACGATCACTCGCGACATCTCGATCTTCCCCAACTCCCGGCACATCGCGATCGACTACGTCGACTTCCGGTACGCCATCAACATCGCGGACCTCGCGCGTCCGGGTGGCGTCTCCAACGGCGTCTTCGTCGCTCACGGAGGGGGTTCCGCGCCGCGCGGCTACCTCACGCACGATGAGCCTCCGGGCGTCTTCTACAGCCGATACGCGGCAGACGGCGTCTTCGATCCGACGGATGGCGGACCGCTCAACTACAACGGGCACTTCATCACCGCCGTCTACAACCCGGCGAACGGGGTCGGCTTCGGACGTGTGATGCCCGTCACCCACACCCACGTGATCAAGCTCCTGATCCACCCTGGTCTCAAGCGCGGGCTCGAGTTCCAGAACTATCCGTTCCTCCAGCCGGTACCGCCGTTCACCGGCTACCTCTACGTGTTCACCCAAGGAGAGACCGAGGCGCTCCAGCGCGGCCGCGACCTGGTCGACGATGTCCCGCCGCAGATCCAGTGTGGTCAAGACCTGGAGCTCTTCGCTCGCCCCTACACGAACTGGGGATTCACCGGGTTCGGTGGTGCCATCACCGGACTGGCGAACCCTCAGCCCTTCACACTCGCGACCGACAGTCAGGTCGACGCTTCGTTCGTCATGGCTCCGGGACTCGTGAGCGACGACTTCGAGGGCGCACCGACGGATCCCGTCGGTTGGGAGGACACCGGCGCGGACAACAGTCTGGTGGTGGACGACGCTCTGTTCACCGTCCAGAGCGATGCCGAGGGCAGCTACCTGGCGACCCACTCGACGGCGACCAACCTGCACTCGCACCGAACCGGTGTCTCGCTCGGTAGCGGCTACACCTACACGGGACGACTCCGCATGACCCACGCATCCGCGGGGATCGGTGTGACCGCGTTCAGCCAGTACCCGACGTCGATGTCGTACTACCGACTCCGCCGCTACTTCAACAGCCCGTTCCATCTCACGGCGAACGGGACGAGCTTCACGAGCGGCACCACGGAGACCGGAGTCTTCCCCACGCCGAACACTTGGTACCGCTTCACGCTCCAGGTCGTCGACACCGGGACGCAGACCGAGGTCCGCGCCCGCGTCTGGGAGGACGGCACGCCGGAGCCGCTGGACTGGCAGGCGGAGGCGATCGACGCCGGTCCGACGCGACTGACGTCGGGAACCGTCGGCGTCTGGACGTTCACGAGCGGGAGCAAACACTTCGACGAGCTCGCGGTGCGTAGCCTCACGCCCACCCCGGAGTTCTCGCTCGACACCTCGGTCGTCGGTCAGGGCACCGTGGCGAGGACTCCGCCTCGAACCGACTACGCCTTCGGCGAGGCGGTGACCCTCGAGGCGATCCCCGATCCCCACTGGCGCTTCGTCGGTTGGACGGGCGACATCACGACCGATCGCCATCCGCTCGACCTGTCGATCGCGACCGACCTCTCGTTGACGGCGACGTTCGAAGAGGTGACCGTCCACTCGGTGACGACATCCTCGATCGGCAACGGTGTCGTCACCGTTCTTCCGGACGGCCCCGACTTCGAATCGGGAACCCTGGTCTCTCTCGAGGCGATTCCGGACATCGGCTGGACCTTCGCCGGTTGGACCGGGACGGTCTCCGGAGACCAGAACCCGCTCGTGTTCGCGATCGGGGACGATGTCGTCGCGACCGCGAACTTCGTCCAGCTCGCGGCGACCTACCGCGAGGACTTCGAGAGCTACTCGATCGGCGACGATCCCTTGGATTGGATCGACACCGACGCGAACAACTCCCTCAATCCCGCCGATCACTTCGAGGTCGTCGACATCGGGGGGAACCGAGCGCTCGCCACGAGTTCATCTCTCACCAACATCCACTCCCACCACAGCGGGCTCGGCATCGGTGGCTCGGGCTACCAGGTCACCGGGCGAATGCAGATCGGCTCATCCGGGGCCGGCATCGGCGTGACCTGCTTCAGTCAGTTCCCCGACAGCGTCGGCTACTACCGCTTGCGGCGCTACGACTCCAACGCGTTCCACCTCGCACCGGTCGGCACTTCCCTGTCCGGCGTCACCAGCACCGGCGTCGTTCCGAGCCCGAACGTCTGGTATCGCTTCCGGATGGAGGTCGAGACGATGGCGAGCGAGACCGTGGTGCGCGCGCGGGTCTGGACGGAAGGGACGACCGAGCCCGGCGATTGGCAGGCGGTGGGCACGGATGCGTCGCCGACTCGGTTCACCGGAGGGACGATCGGCGTCTGGTCGTTCCGCTCGGGCGAGAAGCGATGGGACGATCTCGAGGTGCTCCCACTCGACGTCGGCCCTCCGCCGCCGCCCGAGACCACTACGCTCGTGCTGACGACATCCGGGAACGGCGCCGTCACCGCAGATCCGGTGCAGCCCGAGTACGATGCCGGTACTCCGGTGCAGATCACCGCGAGCCCCGCTCCCGGCTGGCAGTTCGTCGGTTGGGAGGGCGCACTCTCCGGGACGACCAACCCTCGGACGCTGATCCTGACCGCGGACTCGACGGTCACGGCGGTGTTCCAGGAGATCGTCCAGTACGCGGTCGAGGCCGACACGCTCGGACAAGGGTCCGTGGCCATCGATCCCGACCAGACCACCGTCGACAGCGGAACGGTCGTGACGTTCACGGCCGCCGCCGACGTCGGCTGGTTCTTCTCCGGGTGGCAGGGCGACCTCTCCGGGGCGACCAATCCCGCGAGCCTCTCGATAGACTCCGACACGTCCGTGACGGCGACGTTCGCACCGATCACCGCGCATCCCGTCGAGGTGGCGATCGACGGTATGGGGACGGTTCAGCGCTCACCGGATCAGTCGGTCTACGACCTCGGGACCGACGTGACGCTGGTCGCGACGCCGGCCGACGGTTGGTCGTTCGTGGGATGGTCCGGTCACGTCTCGACGGGCGTGAATCCCCTGTCGATCTCCATCGACGGGGACGTCTCGCTCACCGCGAGCTTCGTCGAGGTCACCGGATACCTCGAGGACTTCGAGGGGTACGTGACCGGCGCCGATCCTGCCCATTGGCTCGACACCGACGCGTTCAATGCACTGACCGAGAACGAAGCACTCTTCGCGGTCGCCACCGATGGCGTCGACTCGTTCCTCGAGACGACGTCGACCGCGACGAACATCCACTCGCATCTCGTGGACGTCCCGCTCCCCCCCGGCGGGTATCAGTACTCGGGGCGTTTGCGGTTGGGCGCGAGCTCCAGCGGCATCGGCGTCACCTTCTTCAGCGACTTCCCGAACAGCGCGACCTACTACCGCATGCGGCGCTACTTCGGCTCTTCGTTCCACATCACCGCCGACGGGAGCGCGATCACCGGCGGTGTCACCGACTCCGGCCTCGTCCCGGTCGTGAACGTCTGGTACCGGTTCCGGATCGAGGTGGAAGACACGGGATCTCGAACCGAGATCCGCGGCCGCGTCTGGCCGGATGGCTCTCCGGAGCCCGCGGGCTGGCCGATCGACTGCTTCGACGACTCCGCGACGCGATTCACCTCGGGCACGGTCGGTGTGTGGGGCTTCACGAGCGGGAGCAAGTCGTTCGACGATCTCACGGTCACCCCGCTCGCACCACCCGCGCCACCCGCGTCGGACCTGGTCCTCGACGTGACCGCGACCGGCTCGGGGACCGTCGCCATCGACCCGGACCTCCCGCAGTACGTCGAGGGCGATGTCGTCGACCTGACGGCGATCCCCGATCCCGGCTGGATGTTCGCCGGTTGGAGCGGAGACATCACCGGCAGTGAGAACCCGCTGACCGTCACCATGATGGCGGACCTCTCCGTCACGGCGACCTTCGTGAATCCCGGACCGGCGTACCTCGAGGACTTCGAGAGCTACGGAATCGGCGGCGATCCGATCGACTGGCTCGACACGGGTGCGGGGAGCAGCCTCGACATCGGAAACGACTTCTTCGTCCAGTCGATCGGTGGATCGCTCGCGCTCCACACGACCTCGACCGGGACCAACCTCCACTCGCACTACGTCGGGTCCTTGCCCGCCACGAGCGCGTACGAGTACAGCGGCCGCGTGCGGATCTCCCACAGTCAGGGTGGCATCGGCGTCACGTTCTTCAGCGACTTCCCGAACAGCACACGGTACTACCGGCTCCGTCGCTACTTCGCCGGTTCGTTCCACATCACCGCGGACGGCACGACGATCACCGGTGGGGACACCGACTCTTCCGTCGTCCCGGCTGCGAACACCTGGGTTCGACTCCGGATCCAGGTCGAGGACACCGGCGCATCGACCGCGATTCGTGCTCGGGTGTGGGCAGACGGCACCGACGAGCCGATGGATTGGTCGATCGACTGCTTCGACGACTCGCCGACGCGCCTGACGTCGGGGTCGATCGGGGTCTGGAGCTTCTACCGCGGCCACAAGAGCTGGGATGACATGCGCGTCGTGCCGCTCGATTGAGACCTACCGACCCCCGGTGCGATCGATCAGTCGCTGGGGGGTCCCGTCCCCCTTCAGACCGTGGGTCAGCGCGACCTTCTGTCCATCCCGCTGACCCGCGGCATACGCGGAGCCGTTGCTCAGGACGTAGCTCGAGGTCGTGAAACGCACCTCGGGGTAGAGCTCCGCGCGATGTCGGCCGGCCTCCCCGAGACGAGTCTCGACGAGCGCACGGCTCTTCGCGCTCGCCTGCTGGAAGCGCTGCCGCTCGACACACTGTCTCTGGTGGATCGTGTGGACGATACCCTCGCAATAGCTCTGCAGATAACCGCGCACCGGGAGACCCTCGCGTCGGCGCCGCTTCCGCTCCGCTTCGGCGAGCGCGACGACCTGCCGCTCGAGACAGATGTACGAGTACTCCGCGACCTCCACGTTCGACTCGCGACCGATGAAACTGTAGGTGCGCGGTCCCGGGTCACCGT
The DNA here is from genome assembly GCA_020425835.1 of Planctomycetota bacterium. Next base: position 5,155 of record JAGQRC010000092.1, read on the forward strand.
AGAAGTTGGTCATCCACTCGCACAAGCTGGCTTGCGCGACGGCGTGCACCAACATCCGCCGCCACGCTTCGATGCGCCGCTTGCCGTCGCCGAACTCCTGCTTGTGTTCGGTGAGCGGATCGACCGGGACATCGAGTGTCTCCACTTCGAGCAACGTGAGGTTGTGCTCGAGGAGGAGCTTCTGCGCCTTCGCCGCCGCCGCGGCGGACTCGTGGGGACTGTCGGTGCCTTCCGAGAGCGCGCGGAGTTCCTTGACGAGCTGCAGGATCCGGCGAACCTCGGGCGACGCGGCGCGCCGACTCGGGCCTCGGATCGATCCTTCGTTCGACGCTTCGTCCGACGCAGTGGCATCGCTCGAACGACGAGCGGCGACGTCGACTCCCGCCCGAGCGAACTCCGCCTCCAGGCGATCGGCGGCCTCGGGAGACAAGAAGGTCCGCACCAGGTCGATGTACTCGCGAGCGAAGACGGGCCCGTGCGCGGCTTCGCCCTTCGGTACGCAGAGGTGGGCGAGCTCGTGAAGCACGATGAGCTGCGAGCGCGACCACTTCGGTAGACGAACCTCGCCGCCGAACCAGGACTCGTTGGAGCAGGCGTGGCGTCGTCCCCGACCGTCACGAGCGACGACGACCCGCGGTGCCTCGCGTCGGGACCAATGGGGACTCGCGACCACTTCATCGACGAACGCTTGCACCTCGGCGATCGTCGACAGCCATCGACCCCACGGTACTCGATCCTCGGCCCGGTAGACCGCGGTGCGCTGAGTATCTCGAGCCCTGGAGACCACGACGACCTCTCCCGACTTCGGATGAAATGCGCCGCGGGAACTTGTCGAGGATCCCCGGTTGCGCCACCCTCTCGACCCACCCCACGGACCGAACCACGTTTGAACGGACTCCGCGATGCTCCTCGGTGCCCATGTCTCGACCGCCGGCGGCATGCCGAAGGCGATCGACCAAGCCGAAGACCTGAAGTGTGAGGCGATCCAGGTCTTCACTCGCAACCAGCGACAGTGGAGTCCGCCTCCCCTTTCGCCAGATTCGATCGACGAGTTCCGCCGTCGGGCGGCGAAGCGAGGATACCTGAAACACGCGGTCTCTCACGCGTCGTATCTCATCAATCTCGCCGCGACCGATCCCGTCACCCTCGATCGATCCCGGGCGGCGTTCGTCGACGAGATCGAGCGCTGTGCCGCACTCGGGATCCCCTACACCTGCCTGCACCCCGGGTCCCATCTCGGCGAGGGCGAAGAGGCCGGGCTCGCGGCGATCGCGGAGAACCTGCGTTGGGTGCTCGGGATGACCCGCGGCAAACGGGTGACGGTTCTGCTCGAGAACACGGCGGGACAGGGCACCAACCTCGGCTGGAGGCTCGAGCACTTGCGGGACCTGATCGTCGCAGTGAAGAGCAAGCGCGTGGCGGTCTTGATCGACACCTGTCACCTGTTCGCGGCCGGCTACGACTTTCGAACGACGAAACAGTACGACGCGACTCTCGGCGCGATGGACGCGGTGATCGGGCTCGAGAGAATCCGTGCCTTCCACCTCAACGACTCGAAGCACGAGTGCGGCTCGAAGAAGGACCGACACGAGAACATCGGAAAGGGTGCGATCGGCGAAGCCGCGTTCCGGAGACTGGTCCGTGAGCCGCGCTTCGCGGAACTCCCCGGCCTTCTGGAGACTCCGGGGGCTCCCGAGGGATACCGCGCGGATCTCGCGACGCTGTCCCGGTTGCGCGGGAAGTGATACGCTGCGCGCACTCCCGACTCGAAAGACCGCACGGAATGACCCGCCCACTCCTCTTGGCCACCCTGATCGCGTTGGCCCACTCCACCTCCATCCTCGCGGGTGGCGCACTGTCCACGCAACCCGGCGACCTCAACGGTGACGCCAGCGTCGACGTCGCGGATGCCATCACCCTGCTCCAGTACCTCTTCACCGGAGCCGCGCTCGCCGAGTACGACTGCGATGGGGATGGCGACGCCGATCCGGGTCTCGATCCGCCGTTCGGCGACATCGGCGGCGATGGTGGCATCGACATCGCGGACGCCGTGGTCTTCCTCGGGTTCCTCTTCAGCGGCGGTCCGCCTCCGGCGTCGATCCCGTGCGGCAGCACCGGTCCGGTCGTGGCGACGGTCGCGGATGGCTTCGACTGGTCGCTCCCCACCGCGGCGATGCCCGCGCCGAACTCCGGCTTCTTCTCCGAGTTCGCCGATCCGGCGTTCGATGTGAACCTGCGCGCGCTCGACGTCACCTGGCGCCAGCTCGAGCCGACGCCGGGCGCGTTCTCGATGACGCAGACCGGTGCGGCGCAGGGGATGCCGTTCGCCTCCTTCGGGGACCAACTCGCCGCCCCCGGAGACTTCTGGATGCGACTCTGGACCAGCGCCGTGGACTGGGCTCCGACCTGGCTCCCGAGCACGTGCGGAGTCACCGCAGTCGGCACCGATTACGACGGTCAAGCCCACCTCCCGATCTGGAACCCGTGCGTCTGGGACTCGATCCTCGACATCTACCGGGAGGTGTTCATCGTCCAGGGCCTTCGGTCGGACCCTCGCCTGCGGTTCGTCTACGTCCCCGGCGCCTTCACCTGGTGCGAGTTCGACTTCGACATCATCAACGAAGCGGTCGACGCGGGACTGCTGACGCAGCCGGAGTTCGACGCCTGGTTCGCGCAGATGGTCGGCGACCTCGTCGACATCTTCAACGGCGAGAACACCGACCCCGCGGACGACTACGCCGACAAGCTGGTCTTCACCGGCGAGGACTATCCCTTCGGGCCGGACGCCTGGGGGACGCTCGACGATCTGTATGCGCACGACGCCGTCGTCGGAGGCATGGGGATCCGCACCGGGATCACCGAACTCTCCAATTTCCACCTGAACCACGTGCCCTCGTACGGCACGACGATCGCGACCGACGGGCACATGGTGACCGACAGCGCGTGGCCGCTCCTCGACGGCTCCCGAGTCATCGCGACCGAGAACGAGTGCTACAACGCGTGCGGGTTCTCGACGACCGACCCGGAGTACGCCGTCGTGATGTCCAACCTGAAGGCGCTCCAGCTCCGGGTGAACTGGCTGTACGTCGTTCCGGACGACAGCTACATGGCGGAGTACCCGGCCCACTGGGACTTCGTGCGCCGCTCGCTCGGACACGACGCAGGCAGCTCGGTCGACGCGTGGGTCGCGCTCCGCGAGTTCGAGGACCGCTATTGGATCGACGACGATGCCCACGACTGGGATGGGCGCCCGTGGGTCCACAATTTCGAGCGTTGGCTGGTGCAGCGCGATGTCGGCCCCGACGGACTGAGCCGGCAAGGGAGTGTCGTCTACAGCGGTGTCCTCGACCCGGACAACGGCACCGCCTACGAGGGTCGACGCACGGACGTGGCCCAAGGGCAGACCGCCCTCTACTTCGAGATCGACCCCGAGTTCCTCGACGGCGGCCCGCACGCGGTGGAGCTGAAGGTGACCTACCTCGACAACGGGGCGGGGGCCTTCGTGATCGAGTACTCGGGTCCCGGTGGGTCGGCAGCTTCCGCCCCCGTGACGGAGACCGGGACCGACGCGCTGAAGACGGCGACCTTCACAATCCCCGACCTCCGCGCGCTCAGCGCGTTCAACGGCCACGACTTCGTCGTCCGCGCAACGGGGTCCGAGGATATCGAAGTGCGCATCGTGCGTCTGATCCGCGGCCTCTGAAGTTTCGGACGCGATGGGCCCCGCCGGCGAAGATCCTCGAGGAGATGAAGCCGCGGCGGAGGTGCCCTCCCCGACTCCGGGGCTGACGACGCGGCCGGGGGTCACGCTTCCGCAACCCGCAACGACATCTA
>JAGQRC010000942.1 GCA_020425835.1 Planctomycetota bacterium
AGTCCGAGATTTCAAGGCCAGTACCTCCGGCGAAACGCAGTCGTATTGGCTCATACTTCGAGTTTCGACGGGTGTGCGGGGCGCAGGAAGCTCGGGCTCTCGGCCGGAACGAGCTTTCAACGGACTGCTCGCCCGAGGTCGGGGTTTTCTGGATGATCCCTGTAACGATCGCCGGGGCTTTCGTGAGAAGGGGTCGAGGAGCATCACCATGAACCCACAGACCTGTCCCCAATGCGGCCGAGAGCTCGAACCCCACGCCCCGCGAGGGCTCTGCCCCCCGTGCCTCCTGCGACAAGGCGTCCTTCCGACGACGCCGATGTCTCGCGCCGGCGACTTCGTCCCCCCCTCGGTCGACGAACTCGCCGGGCTCTTCCCGAACCTCGACATCGTTCGGCTGATCGGTCGCGGCGGGATGGGCGCGGTCTACGAGGCGCGTCAACCGGGGCTCGATCGACGCGTCGCCCTCAAGATCCTGCCCCCCCACGTCGGCCAGGACCCCGCGTTCGCGGAACGCTTCGCGCGCGAGGCGCAGTCGTTGGCGCGCCTCTCCCACCCGCACATCGTGACGATCTACGACTTCGGGGAGACCGGCGGCCTGACCTACCTCGTGATGGAGTACGTCGACGGCGTCGACCTCCGTCGCGTCATGGAGGAAGGGTGCCGACCGGAGACCGCCCTGAACATCGTGCCCCAGGTCTGCGAGGCCCTCGCCTATGCGCATCAACAGGGCGTCGTCCATCGGGATGTGAAGCCGGAGAACATCCTGGTCGGACGCAACGGCCACGTGAAGATCGCCGACTTCGGGCTGGCCAAGCTGATCGGGGGGTCGGAGCGCGACTTCTCCCTCACCGGCCATCGCGACGTGCTCGGAACGTTGAGCTACATGGCCCCGGAGCAGGTCGAGCGTCCACGCGAGGTGGATCACCGCGCCGACATCTACTCGCTCGGGGTCGTCTTCTACGAGTTGCTGACCGGAGAGCTGCCGTTGGGGCGCTTCGATCCCCCGTCGCATCGGGTCTCCGTCGACGTGCAACTCGACGACGTCGTGCTCCGCGCGCTCGAGAAGGAGCCGCAACGACGCTATCAGTCCGCTCGAGAGATGCGCACGCGGATCCTCGCGACCGAGTCCGACTCGTGGCACCCTGCCGACCGGCGCCCGCCGCCCGTCCCGGTCGCGCGCCCCGCGGTCGAAGGACGGAGAGTCTCTCTCCCGCCGGTCTTCGGACTGCTGTCGATCCCGCTCCCGCTGCTCGCGTCGATTCTCTTCCTGACGCCGGTTCGTGTGGTGGAGTCCCCGTTGATGTCCGAGTCCGCGGCTCGGGAATCCGCCTCGACCACGCTGTTGATCGTCTGGCTCGTCGCGGGCCTCGTCGGATCGCTCCCGACGATCCTCGGCATCATCGGGATGGTGAACATCCGCAACTCGGCCGGACGTCTCTACGGCATGGGCCTCGCGCTCGGCGTGACGCTGTTCTACCCGTTCGTCGTCGCCGACGGGATCGCGGTCTCGTTGCTCGTCGAAGCGATGCCCCACTCCGCGAGTCCCTGGATCGGGCTCGGGGGAGTGGTCGCAGCGGTGACCCTGAACATCGTCGCGTTCAGGGGGCTGTACCGGGCGCTCAAGCGGTGACCGGTCGGCTCGGAACGACGCGGTCGATCTCTTGGAACAGGACGGCGGGCTTGACCGGCTTCGCGACGACGCCGTCCATGCCCGCCTCGAGGTAGGAGCGCAAGTCTTCTTCGTCGGTGTTGGCGGTCATGGCGAGGATCGGGATCCGCGATCCTGTGCGGCGGATCGCCCGCACCGCTTCCACGCCGCCCATGATCGGCATCTGGATGTCCATCAGCACGAGGTCGAACGGCCGCGCAGACGACCGCGCGGCCACCACCGCTTCCACCGCCAGCACCCCGTTCTCGACCACCACCACCT
>JAGQRC010000943.1 GCA_020425835.1 Planctomycetota bacterium
GTCAGGCCCGCCTTGGTCGACGGAGTGTTGTTCGAGTCGTAGTTCGGATCGTAGTCGTCGCGGATCACGAGGATGCCGGATCCACTGAGGGTCGTTCCGCTGGGGATGTCGAGATTCCCGGTGACGAACGTGACGGAGGGCGTCGACAGATCGCCGAACGTCCCGGAGTGCGACCCGCTCGACAGGTTGAAGACATTGCTCGCACCGCTCGACCCGTAGTCGTTCCAGAGCTGCCAGGCGAAGTTCTGGACGTCGGCGAGCTGGCTGTCGACGGGATAGGGATGGTGATCGGTCGACGCCATGTCGTACGAGCTCCCCGACGGGCTCGGCGTGAGCATCACCGAGGGATCGACGCCGCCGCCGCCCGAGTTCGCGAACCAGGCCATGATGTTGAACTGACCGATGGGGTTCTGAGAGGCCCAGATCTCGTAGTCGTGGTAGCCACCGCCGGCCGGCGAGGGAGACCCCCCGGAGTAGAGGTAGTCGTACGGGTAGTCGAGGGCGCTGACCTCGAACGGGAGCCAGTTGGACTGCCACGACGAGGGGCTCGAGGTGATCGTCCCCCAGGTCGAAGGATCCGAGAGGTCGGTGCCCCCGGTCCAGGCGAAGCCGCCCATCGGTCGCTCGACACCGCCGTTGCCGAAGTAGAGCGGCGCGTCCGGGAGGTACTTCGACGACCGCACGGCGATCTCGAGCCCGCGCACGATCCAGCCGCTGCCGTCCCAGTTCACATCGTCCGGGGAGACACTGCTCGACGACGGGCTCGCTTCGACCGGGAAGCGACCCCAGGCGCGAAGCGTGGAGACGCGGTTCGCGGCGTCGACGTCCGTGTAGAAGTAGTAGTCGCCACCCCCGAACGGCACCCATGTGGCGGTCGATCCCCCTCCGGAGACGGCACCGACGAGTCCCGCTCGCTTGATCATGGCGACCCCTCGGGCGGCGGCCGACTCGGCGATCTGCTGGGCGCGAAACGCCTCGCTGGTGACGCGATGGGAGACCGCCTGCGCCTTGCTCATGTCGAGGCTCAGAACGGTGAGCGCCAGCAAGCCGATGCCGAAGATGATGACGATCACCAGCGCCGCGCCGCGCTCTCGGTCGGAGACTCGTCCACAGGTTCTGTTCAAGCGCTGCATCTCGACTACTCCGCAGTGTTGGTGATCAAACGGTAGATCGTGATGGAACCCTGCTCGGATCCGGCCCCGAACGAGATCGTCACCTCCATCGGCACCAGGACGAGGTCCGTGCCGGCGGCGGGATTGTCGAGGTCATCGTTGGCATCGCCGTCGAAGTTGAGATCCTGCGGGCCACCGAGCTCGGCCGGGACCGAGGTCTCGTTGGCGTGGATGGTCACCGTGATCTGACCGTTGGGGATGACATTGGTGGTGAACGTCCTGTCCTCGTAGAGCTTGTAGAGCGCTCCCACCCCTTGGTCCGCGATCAGGTCCTGAGGCATGTTGGCGATCTCTTGGACGTCGGCGAGGAAGTTCCGCGCGACGCTGATCGTCTGGTAGCTGTTGAACGTGTATCGACGTTGCGCGATGCCCCCGACCAGCGTCGTCCCCGTAGCGAGGAGGAACGCTCCGAAGACGGTCAACGCGATCAAGATCTCGACGAGCGAGAGACCGCGCTGGGCGTGACGTCGGGAACGCGAGATAGGGCTCGGCTGGTTCATTTTCGGAGCGTCACCTTCTCCTGGAGCACGAGGTCCTGCGCGAGAGCGAACGTCCCGTCCGCGAGCTGATCGTTCAGTCGGAGCGTGATCAGGATCGTGCGACGCGTGAGATCGAGGTCGAAGCGCAACATGTCGCCCGTGCTCGGAGCGAAGTCGCTCGGAGCGAGGAGCTGAACGGCGGGAACGCTGCTGCCCATCGAGTGGTGCGTGTTGTCGTCGATCGTCCCGAGCTGGCCGTCCGGCCCA